>SKWE01000167.1 GCA_007129055.1 Syntrophomonadaceae bacterium | reverse complement strand
TTTATTTGGGCATTAATTTATTCGGATGGAATCCGCTGATTTGAATCCAAGGTCTTCAAATAATATCAGAAAGGAATGATTCGCATGGCTTCTGTAACTTACGAGAGAAAGATAAAACTTCCGGCAGAACAGGTGTGTTCAATCCTGGTCGACTACCCCAGGGCCCCTACCCCGGATATAAAGGTGGAACTCTTAAAAGAGGGGGATCCTGATACCGGTGGGATAGGTGCAACCAGGCTGATGACAATCGGCAAAGATACTATAAAACAGGTTTTAGTGGAGGCAAATCTCCCCCAGAGCTATTCTTACTGTATTGTTGACCATCCCCTGATTAAGGAGTATTACGCCAGGATAGATCTAACAGATGAGGGTGGCTCCACCCTGATGCGCTACCATGCTGATTTTAAGCCTGCCATTCCCCTTACCGGCGGCATTGTATGCGCTAAAGTCAGAGGTGGTCTGGTTAAACTTTTCGATTCAATTGACAAGCACCACTGCCAGGCAGAATAAGCAGCTTAGAGGTAGTATGGGGTCAGGTCTCGACAATATTGCTGTTAAAAACTTAAGATCGCATTTTCCTTTCTTGACAAAAGGATGATTTAATATTGTAGTAATCGTTCTTATTTTGTGGTATTATGCCCTAAAGTAGTAACAGGAGATATTTTAATGCGAGGAGATTGGAGTAATGAAAATAAAAGGGAAAAAGACAAGAAGCGCTGCTAACAATTCCGGCATGGCAAAGATGGGTGCAAATAATCACAACGTATGTTTACGCAACGGAACAAGGTATCCCTGTGCATACCACTGTAAAAAGTGTTACTTTGAGATCATGTATTATTCAAATGAATAACTGATGGTATGGCAAACTATTTGTCACATTCCAAGCCATGGATAAAGGCAACTGTTGAAACAGCCCGGACCATGGGCGATTTTTTATTTAAAGGCAGCAAAAACAAAAAGGATTTTCCTGCGGCAACTTAGAATAATAGCTAAATAAGGCTCATATTAAGACTTATTGCATGATTCCCTGGGAGGAGTTCTGTTTTCTCTTGTACAAAATAAAAATTAACGCTACACTATTTTTACTGTCTATTTTTACAGTAATCTTCCTGCTATCTGTTAGCGCCTGTTCACAGCCTGAAGCTGTAGCTGAAGAGGAAGATGGTCCGGGTTTGGTTAAAATTGTTTATGTAGACTGGGTATCTGAAATAGCCAGCGCCCATGTTATCCAGGCAGCTATCGAAGACAGGCTGAATTATGAGTGTGAACTTCTCTCGGTTACTGCTATCTCGATGTGGGAATCTGTTGCAGCAGGTGATCAGGACGCCATGTTAGGAGCCTGGCTGCCTTCACTTCAGCAGGAATACCTGGGCCAGGTGGAAAACCAGGTAGTAAACCTGGGTCCTAACCTGGTTGGTGTGGAGATGGGCCTGGTGGTTCCAGCCTATGTCGAAATTGATTCCATTACAGAGCTAAATATGCATGCCGGGGAATTTGATAACAGGATAATCGGTATTGATCCGGAAGCAGGCCTGATGGCTAATACACTTAGGGCTTTAGAGGTGTATGAGCTGGATGATTTCGAGTTAATATCGGGCAGCGATTTAACCATGACATCAGCCCTGGAAATAGCCTATGAAGAAGAACGCTGGATAGTTGTTACCGGGTGGACACCACATTGGAAATTTGCCCGCTGGGATTTAAAATACCTCCATGATCCTGAAAAAGTTTATGGTGAATCAGAATATATCGGCACTATCGTTCGCCAGGGGCTGCAGGAAGATATGCCTGAAGTTTATGCATTTCTTGATAATTTTTACTGGACTGCGGCCGATATGGAGCAGGTTATGTTCTGGTTCATTGAAGACGGGATGACGCCGGCAGCAGCAGCTGCGCGCTGGGTGGAAGAAAACAGCGACCTGGTAGACCAATGGGTTGCTGAATAAATAATGGCGGTAACGGCAGTGAAGCAAAAAGAGACTATAAAACAATCTAAATCCAGGGACCTGATGTACTTCAACACCTGGTTTATTCTCTCTGTAGCCATAACAATTTTTATTATACTGCTGTTGGGGTGGAGTTTGCTCAACACAAACCAGATGATCCAATCCATTCAAAGCCATGAACTGGCAGTCCAGAGAATGTCCGGCGACCTGCTTCGCTACACGAAGAGCCTGGAGATGTCTGCTAATATGGCCGCCGCTACAGGCGACCTGAAATGGGAAATAGCTTACAGGGATTACCGTGCCAGGTTGGATGAAGTATTTCTTGCAATTCCTGAACTGGTTGCCACTAGTGAAGTCCGGCATGAAATAGATAACATTATTTCTTACCGCCAGGAGCTTGATGAACTTGAAGAGCAGGTTTTAAACCTGGTAGCCCGTGGTCAAAAAGATGAAGCGGTTGATCTCCTGGCCGGCTGGATATACACGAGAAGTCAGCTTAACATTATTGTATCCACGGAAAAGCTGGCTGAGTTAATGAACGACCATATCAATCAGCGTATTGCCGGAGAGCAGAGGTTCAACAACATTCTACTCTCGCTGTTAACAGTTTGCATCATAATCCTGGTTGTGTCATGGTGGGTCACTATAAAAACCTGGCGGGTTAACGTTAAGAAAAAGCAGGAAAGGGATGAAGAAGTTAAATACCTTAGTTACCACGATTCCCTTACCGGGCTTTACAACCGGGCTTACATGGAAGAGAAAATCGGCAGGTTAGATGGAGAAGAATATTTGCCGATCAGTGTAATTATGCTCGATTTTAACGGATTGAAGCTGGCCAACGATACTTTTGGCCATGCCGTTGGGGATGAAATGCTTAAAAGGGGTGCAAACTTGTTGAAAAACATCTGCCGTGACAGCGATATATTGTCACGCTGGGGTGGGGACGAATTTGTTATTCTTTTACCCAATACAGACGAGGCAGCCGCAAGGTTGGTCAGCAGCAGGATCATCGAGGCCTGCAGAAAAACCTATCATGAAACGCTACCTATCTCAATGGCGCTCGGCTTTACAACCAAAAACACCCAGGGCGATGACCTGCTTCACTATTTTAAGGAAGCAGAAGACAGAATGTACGATCATAAGGTTAGCGAAAGCGAAGATGCCAGGATTGCCGCCCTCAGCGGTTTATTGAAAAACCTGGCGGACAGGAGCTATGAGACCAGCCTGCACCTGGAAAGGATCAGGGATGTTTCCTTCCTTATCGGGAAAAAGCTTGATCTTTCGGAACCGGAAATGGAAAGGCTCAGCCTCTTATCTCAGCTTCATGATATAGGGATGATCGATGTACCGGTCAAAATTTTTACCAGTAAGGAAGCCTTAAGTGAACAGGACTGGGCTGCAATAAGAAAACATCCTGAGACCGGTTACCGGATTGCCCGTTCAACCAAGGAATTTGCCGAAGTGGCAAAAGAAATTATTTGCCACCATGAAAAATGGGATGGAAGCGGTTACCCTGAAGGGCTTAAGGAGCAGGAAATCCCTATTCTTTCAAGGATTATTGCTATCGCAGATGCCTTTGAAGTAATGTACAGCGGAAGGCCTTACAGGAAAGCATCAACCCTGGAAGAAATTAAAGCTGAGTTGATAGAATGTGCCGGAAAACATTTTGATCCCGATCTGGTAAAAATATTTCTATCGATACTGGAAGAAGAACCGGTCATGAGGAGCTTTTAAGATGGCTGAGAAGCATGAACCTCTTTTACAATTAAAAAGCCAGGATAAAAAAGTTATAGCT
>SKWE01000219.1 GCA_007129055.1 Syntrophomonadaceae bacterium | reverse complement strand
TCTATTGTAGCTGATGAAGAAACGGCAGGACTGCTTGATGTCGCCAGGGGGCATCCTATTTTGCAGCTGGCCCGCCTGATCTATACCGTAGATGACAGGCCCTTTTTCTGGCTTACCTTTCGTTACCGGGGCGATCTTTACTCGATTAAGACCCAATTGGAACCGAAGTAAAACTTCACATATAATCAAGCCATCTACCGGTGCAGTTTAGTCTGCAGGCTTATACTTCCATTTCGCACATATCGGCTGTCGCTATTAACGGGGTGCTGGTTCCGGGTATTGTTTCCAGGATAACATCCCCCGGGCGCAGCCTCTTTTCAACCAGGATTGAATTAATAATTTCCATGATCTCAAAAATTCTGCCTTTGGGCACTTCACCCGCCGTCCGAACCGGCAGCAGGGGAAAGTCAGCAAAAATTGTCGCAACAGTACTGGTCAGTGAACGGGTCGGGTTAAAGATTTCATGGCGGGCATATTCTTCACCTTTCCTGCACTGGTTGCCCCATACCTCAAGATTGTTATTTTCCGTGTTTACGGTCAGACGGCAGCTTAATGGGCACTGGATACAGGTCATGGTCCTTTTAGCCATCTGTTTCAGCCTCCTCAATCGACAGTTCCACTTTTTCAACTCCTGCAGGCAGAGGGTCTAAAATCAGGCGCTCCATTTCCGGCGGGCGCAGCCTGATATACTTTTTGGTTGTTAGTACTTTGTCACCGGCTTTTACCTGCAGCAACACCTTATCCAATGTGCAGGCAGAACGAAAATAGATTACCGCCTCTTTACCGGGAACCAGGCGCTGGGGAACTGCGTAAAGCAGGTTTTCCCCCGCGTCAACTTCGATCTCACCCTGCATGCAGCTCTTTTGGCAGTACCCTGCAGCAGCCCTGCCGGCTGTTACCCCGCTTTCAGAAACATAATCAACCAGGTCGTTAACATGGGTGGCGTTGCCACAGCTAAACAGGCCGGGAACAGTTGTCATCATCTGCTGATCTACAACAGGCCCGCCTGTGGTTGGATCCATAGCCAGTCCCAACGGTTCAATAATGTCATTTTCCGGGATCAAACCCACTGAAAGCAGCAGGGTGTCGCAGGGGATATAACTTTCGGTACCAGCCAGTGGAGAATAATCCGGCCCCACGGCTGCAACTGATACCCCTTCCACTCTGCTTACACCATGCACTTTTACTACAGTTGAATTGAGATGCAGCGGAATATTAAAATCTTCAAGGCACTGCACCAGGTTGCGGGTCAGGCCGGAAACTTCCTTTTTTATTTCATAAACACCGACAACTTCCGCCCCTTCCAGGATCAGGCGGCGGGCCATAATCATCCCGATATCACCGGAACCGAGAATTACACACTTCTTCCCCGGCAGGTAGCCATGAATATTGATCAGGTTCTGTGCCGTCCCAGCGCTGTAAATGCCTGCCGGCCTGTCGCCGTGGATAAAAACCTGCCGGGATGTGCGTTCGCGGCAGCCCGTAGCAGCGACCAGCGCAGTAGCTGAAACCGGAAAGACTCCCTGGACAGGATTCTGCAGCAACAGTTCAAATCTATTACCCTTTTTTTTCAAGTCCAGGACGAAGGTGTTCTTTAAGATTTCAATCTTCATGGCTTTAACCGCTTCAATATCCCGAAAGGCATACTCCGGGCCGGAGAGCTTTTCATTATAGCGCACTACCCCGAAACCGTCATGGATGCACTGTTTCAGGATTCCGCCGGGGCGGCTTTCCCTTTCAATAACGATAACCCCGGCGCCGTTTTCGCCTGCCTCGAGAGCTGCAGAAAGGCCGGCCGGGCCGGCGCCGATCACCACCACATCAGTTTTCATAACTTGTCCTCGCTTTACCCTTGGTCCTGCCCAGGATCATTTCTGAGCCCGGTTCCCTCTTGCAAATTTCCGTAATATCCGCGTCTATTTCCCGGGCAATAATATTCAAAACAGCGGGCGTGCAAAAACCGCCCTGGCAGCGTCCCATCCCGGCACGGACCCTTCTTTTAACCGCATCTACCGACCGGGCAGGAAGGGTAGAGTGGATAGCATCAGCTATTTCACCTTCCGAAACCATTTCACAGCGGCAGATTATTTTCCCATAGGAAGGGTTGGAAGCTATAAGCCTGCTCCGTTCTTCTATTTTCATCTTTGCCGGGTTTGGCGCCTCACGCCTGACCGGGTTAAATGCGGGATTCATTTTCAGTTCTATTTTTTTCTTCAAAATACCGACGGCAATATCTGCTACATCAACTGCTATGGCCGGGGCCGAAGCCAGTCCCGGGGACTGGATTCCTGCTGCATGAACCAGGTTTTCAACATATTCTGATGCCTCAACAATAAAATCTTCCTCAAAGGTGCAGGCCCTGGTTCCGGCAAAGTAGGTTATAATGTCTTCTTTATTCAGCGTTCTATTCAGGGGCAGGTGGTTTTCCACCAAAAACTGCAGATCTTCCGGGCAGGTGCTGTAATCTTCACGATCAGGGGTTTCCGTCGCATTTGGGCCCGCAAGAATATTGCCGTCAATTAAAGGTGTAAGGCCCCCGCCTTTCGTATGCGACTTACCGCTTAACTGGATCCTTCCAAAAATCATTTTCTGGCTGGCGTGCGTTTTCTTATCCAGGATGGCGATAACCCCTTTACGGGGATGAATAGTGAAAAACCGGTCGCCCGCCATTTGTGCTATCCTGTCAGACCAGATACCGGCTGCATTTATTACCAATCCGGCCTGGATTATCCCGCGATTGGTTCTCACGCCGACAATCCGGTTGCCTTCTTTTTCTATCCCCTGCACCACCGTGTTCATGAACAGGCTGGCCCCGTTTTGAATCGCATTCTCAGCATAAGCCACAGTTACCTTGTACGGTGCAACAACACCGCTCTCCGGCATATATATTGCCCCGTGCTGCTCATCTCCGATATTCGGTTCTAGTTCTTTTACCCGCTTCCTGTTAAATATTTTAACGCCCTGCAGCCCTTTATTGCGCGCGCTTCTTTTAGCCAGTGGGCCCAGTAATAGCTGCCAACTTTTTGTCAGTAAAGCCAGTGAACCCGGCCACTCCAATTCAAAGCCAAGCTCCCTTGCTACCTGGTCGTACATCCTGTTACCTTTTAAGTTATAGTAATGCTTTTTGCTGCCAAGCTTAACCGTCATGGCGGGGTGAATCATTCCATTATTTCGGCTTGAGGTGTGCTTGGCTACATCGTCTTCCTTTTCCAGCAGGGCTACCCTCAGGCTCCAGCGAGTTAGCTCCCTTGCTATGGCACAGCCAATTATCCCGCCGCCTATAATAAGAACATCAAAAACAGAGTTGGCCAGGCTGAGATCAGTTACTGCAGGTTGTTTCTCTGAAGAAGTCAAAGGTTGAATACCCGGGACGGTTATGTCATTTACCACGCCACGAAACCCGTGTCCTACAGCAGCGTAACCGGAAGCCACGTAATCATCCCAGCTTGCAACCTCTCCCTCAAGCAATACAGCTCCCTGATGCTCCGAAGCCTCAACCTGCGGCAACCCTATATCTTGAAGGGCTTTTTTAACTGACTGAAGCTCACTCGCCACGATCTCACCCCGCAAATAATCCGTATGTCCGGACTTTATTATAGTAATTGTACATCCATCCATTCTACCAGTCAAGACAACCTTTTTGGGATCACTGAAGATATTAAAATGCCAGAAAAGACTGAATACAGAGCGGCAGCATTTTAGCATTATCATGGCTGCTGTTTAAGGCTTGAAACCGAGTAATGTCGTCT
>SKWE01000246.1 GCA_007129055.1 Syntrophomonadaceae bacterium | reverse complement strand
TTCAGGTTTTCTTCAAGCGTGGTTTTTAAAGCATCATGGACATGAAAGTCCCAGCTTTTCCCAAAAAGGGTAACAGTTTCAGTTTTGGCTTCAATCAGCGCTTTCAGGTTGGAATCTTCCGAAGCGGGCACTCCTGGCCTGCGGGTGCTGCTGAAGGCACAAAGTTTTGCATTTTTAAATTTTATCTTAGCCGCACGCCTGAAAAATTCAATGTCCTTTGGATTCGAACCCGGCCAACCACCTTCTATGTGGCTAACTCCGAATTGATCAAGTTTCTCGGCTATCTTTATTTTATCGGTTACGGAAAGGGATACCCCTTCCCGCTGCGATCCGTCTCGTAATGTGGTATCGTATATATCTATTTTTTTCATCGGCTCCCCCACTCAATCTACAGGAAATAAAATTAATTGGTATTATACTATATCTGTTTGCCGGGTGTCCAATTAATTGCCCGTTAATATCCGCTGTCGTAATTGATAAGCCTGTAGCATTCTGGAGGCAGTTCCCTCAGGAAAGTAGATGGCCCTTCGGATACAGCACCGTAACTGCGAAAATCTTCCCTGTAAGTTACCAGATATAGATAACGCCTGGCACGGGTAGCGGCAACGTAAAACAAACGTCTTTCTTCATCCAGGTTGTTGCTGTCGGCACGCTGACTTGGGAAATGACCCTGGTTCATGCCAATGATGAATACAGCATCCCACTCTTTTCCTTTGGCACTATGAATAGTTGAAAGGGTTAGGTAGCCATGACCGGATTTTTCCGCTGCTTCAGTATCAGCAAATACAGATTCTTCAAGAGCAAGCGATTCAAGAAACTGCGGCAGTGAATCAAACCTCTCGGCATAAATCATCAGCCTTTCAATGCCGCGCAGCCGCTCATCATATTGGTCGGGGTAGTTTTGGCGCAAAATGTAATCATAGTTATTATCTAACACGGAGGCGATTATTTCCGGAACCGGATCCGCATAGCTATTCAGCACTTGCTTGAGGGTTAAGAGCAGCGCTTCCCAGCCTTCTTTGCCCCTGGCCGGGGCGACCTGCCCTTCAATCGCTGACTCAAGGGGGTTCTTTAGAACCTTCATTTTCTCCCACAGTTTATCAAAGGATGCCGGACCTATCCCCTGCTGCAAAGTTGTTACCCTGCGCCATGAGTTCTCATCGAAAGGATTATAAACCACTTTCAGGTAGGCCAGTAAGTCTTTGATATGCGCTTTTTGAAAGAATTTGACTCCCCCGTAGGTTTTATAGCTAAGCCCTTTGCGGGCCAGGGCAAATTCAACTTCTGGTGTCAGGTAAGAACTGCGGTATAGAACTGCGATATCATCTAAAGATATTCCATGATTCTGGAGTTCCCAGATCGATTGTAAGACAAAAGATGCTTCCTGTCGGGCATCATATACCTTGGCTACGACAGGTTTTTCCCCGGCAGGGTTCATTGAAAAAAGCTTTTTCGGTAGCTGTTCCCTGTTGTAGCTAATGGAGCTATTCGCCAGTTCAACAATCTCTGGAGTGCTGCGGTAATTTTGCTCCATTCGCACTATCTGGCAGCCGGAATAGTCTTCCGGGAACGATAGAATATTACCGATATCGGCACAGCGAAAAGCATATATGGACTGGGCATCGTCACCAACAACCGAAATTGAAGCCGAACCCCTGAACTGCCCGATAATCCTGGCCTGCACCACATTGGTATCCTGGAATTCATCAACCAGTATATATTTAAAGCGCCGTTGATACTGCTCTTTAACCTGTGGATAGTCTTCAAAGAGCTTCAACCAGCAGAGCAGCAAATCATCAAAATCGAAGGCATTGCTTTCAAGCTTCTTCTTCTCATACTGGTCGGCAACGCTCCGGATAATTTCTAAATATTCAAGGCGATAAGGATAGTCTTCTTCCATGACCTCTTTGATCGAAAGCGCGGAATTGCGTGCCTGGCTGATGATCCGGGCTAATAGGCCTCTCTGCATGATTAGTTTTCGTTCTTCATCACCAAGGGGGAGTTCAGACAAAATCTTTTTCAGGGTTCCCCTTGTATCATCTTCATCGTATATGGAAAAGTTTGGTGTTCTTCCCAGAAGCGATGCATGCTTACGAAGTATACGTGCACCAATGCTGTGAAAGGTCCCGGCCCACAGGTTGTAGGGTAAAAAACCGAGCAAATCATCAAGGCGCTCCTTCATTTCCCCGGCCGCCTTGTTAGTAAATGTCAGCAGCATCAACTGTTCGGGCTGAATGCCGCACTTAATCAGGTGGGCAGCCCTGTAGACAAGGGCTCTTGTTTTACCCGAACCAGGGCCGGCCAGGCCGAGCAGGGCAGGGTCTTCTGCAGTGGCAAATTCATATTGTGCAGGATTTAGTTCGTTTTGTAAAAAATTAATCCACTCTACGGCAGGTTTCACTTTCCGGTGATCGTTACTGTTATTGATATCCACAAATCCTTTCCTTTCTATTACTTTACTGGGCGAATCATAACACATTTTAGCCGGTCGATAAAGGGCCGTTACTGGACATAATTTAATCATTAGGCTATTATTTTATTCAAGCCTATTAATTGGAGAGATTTAATGTTAAGTGATGTTAAGGAAATTCTTTTAGAAGTATTGCAGGCTATTATTCCCATTGTTTTTGTCATTTCCCTGATCCAGTTTTTTGTGATCCGTACTCCCGTAAGCCTCTTCTGGCAGTTTATTGCCGGGGCTATCATGGTAACGGCAGGTTTATTTCTATTCATGGTGGGAGTAAGAGTCAGTTTACTGCCGATCGGGGAGTTGGTCGGTTCGGAAGTAACCTCGCGCGGATCACTTCCCATATTGCTGGCTGCCGCATTTATTTTTGGGTTTGTAGTTACCGTAGCCGAACCAGATGTGAGGGTCCTTGCCCACCAGGTTGATATAGCATCAAGGGGCGCGATAGAATCTAATATTTTAATTATATCTGTTGCACTTGGCGTTGCTTTCTTCGTTGCCATGGCCATCCTGCGCATTCTAACCGGCGTTCCGATTAAATATCTCCTGACCGGTGGTTATCTTGCCATCGTAATTTTATCCTTTTTCACCCCTCCTGACTTTGTCGCTATCTCTTTTGATGCCGGGGGAGTAACAACCGGGCCGATGGCGGTACCCTTTATCCTGGCCCTGGGTGTTGGCGCTACTTCAGTGCTCGGTGGCAAAGCGACGGTATCTGAAACTTTCGGCCTGATTGGTCTTGCTTCAATCGGACCCGTGCTTGGGGTCATGATCCTGGGGGTGTTGTTCGGTTGAGCTTTTCAGCTGTTTTTAAAGATTTTGACCATGTTTTAATCGAAGTATTAACTGCAATCAGCCCTGTACTGGTGATATTTTTAATTTTTCTGCTGATCTTTAAACTGCCTAAGAATATGCTGCTCAACCTTCTGAGGGGTGTAATATTCGCCTTTGCCGGATTGGCTCTTTTCCTACAGGGAGTTAAAATAGGCTTTATGCCGGTAGGCAATGAAATGGGCGCTATCCTGGGTGGGCTTTCTAATCGCTGGCTGCTGATCCCATTTGGATTCTTGCTGGGTTTCCTGGCCACTCTTGCCGAACCAGCAGTGCGCATCTTATGTGACCAGGTTGAGAAAACATCCAGCGGTTCAATTAGAAGCAATACTATCCTGTTAACACTGTGTCTTGCCGTCGGTATTTTTATTGCCCTTGGGATGACCAGGGTTGTATACGGCATTCCTTTTTATTATATTATTATCCCCGGTTATTCACTGGCAATAATTTT
>SKWE01000176.1 GCA_007129055.1 Syntrophomonadaceae bacterium | reverse complement strand
GAGATCATCAACAAGGGGTTAATCAGCGGAATGAATGTTGTAGGTGATCGTTTTAAGAAAGGCGACATGTATGTTCCCGAGGTAATGATGGCGGCGAAGGCGATGCATGCTGGAATGAACATAGTGAAGCCGCTGCTGGTAGAAGGCGAATCATCCTCGACAGGTAAAGTCTTAATCGGTACAGTAGCCGGAGACCTTCACGACATAGGCAAGAACCTTGTCGGGATGATGATGGAATCCGGTGGAATGGAAGTAGTCGACCTTGGTGTAGACGTACCGGCGGACAAGATTGCCGCGGCAGTAAAAGAACACAAACCGCAGGTGTTGGGTTTAAGTGCGCTTTTGACCACCACCATGCTGGCGATGAAAGATACCATAGAAGTATTGAAAGAAGAAGGTTTAAGAGATTCGGTTAAGGTAATAGTAGGCGGAGCGCCTGTGACCCAGGACTTTGCCGATGAGATTGGCGCCGATGGCTGGGCACCCGATGCTGCATCAGCCAAGGACCTGGCCCAGAAACTGGCCTCAGCTTAAGAAACAAAAAGCAGGGTGACTCAATTCTATATCTGTCACCCTGCTTATTAAAAAAGATAAAAAAGATAACTTTAATTTTCTTGACGGCTATTGTTTAAACCCTTATAATCTTATTGGACTAAAACTAAACATGTCGGGGTGGCGGAACTGGCAGACGCGCACGGTTGAGGGCCGTGTGGTTAACACCATGAGGGTTCAAGTCCCTCTCCCGACACCAGGTAAAAAAGCGTGGGGCTATTGCTCCACGCTTTTAGATTGCAGTATATGATATCTCAATGCCTCATTTATTCTGTAACCCGAATGTGCAGTTTTAGTCTTCTTAAGGGCTTTTTATTTCAACTGCTGTGCCTATTGTCTGTATTGGTTTTCCATCTTCATCATAAGTAAAAATAGTATCCCGGTTTTCTATCCATACCCAGTGACCGTCACAGTGTTTCATCCTGTACTTAATGTGTTTGATTTCCCCTTTTTCCAGTTTTTCCAGCTCTTTCAGGTGGTCATAAAAAGGCTGCAGGTCATCCGGGTGAATTGTTTTCTCCAGGACTTTGCTCCCCATGGCCTGAAATTCCTTGGCAGTGCAGCCGAGTATTTTTTTAAGGTTGTTGCTGGCATAAATGTTTTTCTTTTTTACCAGGTCGAAAATATATATTACAACATCGGGTAGTGAAGATATGAGCTTGTCGATAAACTCATTTCTTTCCCACAATTCTTGCTCTGCTTTAATGCGGGTAATAACCCCCCCGATTTGGGCGGCAATTGTTTCCACAGTTACCCTGTCGACACTGTTAATTTCACTAGAGGTATGCGAGGCAAGGTTGAGGCAGGCTACACATCTTTGTGAATGCATGATCGGTGCGACTGCTATTGTCCTTAAGCCCTCTTTCTTGCGAACTTCATCCATGGAAACAACAAGGTTTTGGTATTCTTCGTAAATCGGTTGCCCTGATAAAACCATTTTCATTGTTGGGCTGTCTGGCTTAACAGATGAGACCCGCTTTACAAAAGCCTCTGATAAACCCCTATGCACGACAAGTTCTAGTGCCCCGCTTTCTTCATCACGGATATATATGCCCCCACTGTCGAACTTGGTGGCTATCAGGCTTTTATCAAGGCAAAAGAGTAGGGCTTCGTTTAAATCGACCAGGTCAGTCAGTCCGGTTAGCAGTTCACGAATAATTATACCCCTTTTTTCATTGTGCCTGAGATCTGTAATATCCTGTGATACGGCCAGCAGTGAGGTGACATTTCCGCTTTCTATATCAACCTCCGGGATAATCCTTGTTAGCAGGTGACGGTGGTCCCCGGGAAAAAACAAATACTCCCTGATGGTCAGTTCTTTTGCAGTCTTAAGGCATTCCTGAAGGGCACGGTGCCGGTCTTTCAGGTGTGTCTGCATCTCTATTACAGGGGCTTCGCCGTCCGGGTCAGGTATAGATTTGCCTGTCAGTTTAATACCGGCTTCACTTTGCATTTCTTCCACGGCATGGTTAAAGTAAATCACTTCAAGTTCGTTATTGTAGCGTATGATCATGTCCTGGGAGTTTTGAACCAAAGTTTTAAAATAAAAGTCTTTACCAACCTGCTCTTGATTCATTAAATCACCTGTTCCAAGTATTCAAACAGCTCATATTTAGCATGTTAAGGATAGTTTCGTGGTTACATGCAAAAATCCTTTTCCGGGCACAAGTATATTTAAGCATACAGGGACTCCAGCTCAGCGGCATAGTTTTCCAGCACCGTGCGACGCTTCAGTTTCATAGTCTGGGTTAGCATCTTATTGTCAACGGTAAAATCTTCCCTGATGAAGTAATATTTCTCCGGTATTTCGTACTTGCCGAAGGATTTTTCCAGGTGATCTTTAATCTCATCAACCATCGCATCTTTGAAATCTTCGTTGGACAACAGGTCATCCGGGTTGTCGGAAGCGCCATGTTCCCTGGCCCAACGGGCGGCCATTTCAAAATCGGGATAAACCAGGCAAACATTGTAGGGCCTGCCGGAACCGTAAACCATGGCATTGGCCACCATTGGCAGCAGCTTCATCTCTTCTTCAATTGCCGCCGGGAATACGTATTTACCGTTTGAAAGCTTATACTGCTCTTTAATTCTGCCCGTAATCCATAAGAATCCATCTTCATCAAGCCTGCCGCGGTCTCCGGTGCGGAAGCCTCCGTCGGGCATGATTACCTTTGCCGTTTCCTCAGGTTTATTGTGGTAACCTTTCATCACGTTGGGGCCATAAACAATTATTTCGCCGTCATCTGCCCCCTCTTCAGAAACAGATTTGTCAATTACTACTTTCTGGCCCTCCATTACCCTGCCTACGCTGCCGATTTTCCAGCCCAGGGGGCTATTCATAGTTACCCCGGGAGAAGTCTCGGTTAAACCGTAGCAATCATAGATTGATATGCCTATATCATAAAAGAACTCTGCAATTTCCTTGTTCATTACGGCGCTGCCGGTCATGGCCCCGATAATTCGCCCACCGACAACTTCCCTGATTTTTGAAAAAACCAGCTTGTCCAGCAGGGCAAGCTTCAGGTTAACCAGGGGACTGCTTTTCCCGGCCTCGTCCAGTTTCCGTTTCTGCCTGGCTGTCTCGCAGGCAGCGTCAAACAGTTTCTTCTTCATGCCCCCGGTATCGTTCATCCGCATTTGGATAACGTCGTAAACCTTATTGAAAACGCGCGGCACTGAAACCATAAAGTGGGGCTTTACCAGGCGCATATCTTCGGCCAGGGTGCTGACGTCACGCATAAAGCCAAGGGTGCCGCCAAAATGAATCCAGGAGGTTAGTTCAGCTGTAATGGCGTACGAGTGAGCCCAGGGCAGCATGGAGATGCCCACGTAACCTTTCTGCAGTTCCGGGAACAATCTGCAGCCGGTTAAGGCAACATAGGTGATGTTGCCGTGGCTTAGCAGTACTCCTTTTGGCTCGGCTGTCGTGCCCGATGTGTAAATCAGCACAGCAATATCATCATGGTGGGGGATAAGCGCTTCTACAGGATTGGCCTTGCCCGCTTGTTCCAGGGCTGCCAGGCTGTTTTCTCCATCCGTGTCAATCAGGTATATTTTCTCCAGGGCCGGAA
Organism: Syntrophomonadaceae bacterium; assembly: GCA_007129055.1. Lineage (GTDB taxonomy): Bacteria > Bacillota > Dethiobacteria > DTU022 > DTU022 > SLQM01. Next base: position 156 of record SKWE01000176.1, on the reverse strand, counting down.
TTTCAGCAGGAAAGTCTTTAACCTTCTGGTATATCTCGGGTTTTGAGACTACCAGGAATTTCAAACCGCTGTCCCGGATAATATATTTCCAGGTTTTCTCAAGCTCCTTTTCATACATGGGAACGAAACGTGCCTGACGGCCGAAAACGGCAAAGG
>SKWE01000024.1 GCA_007129055.1 Syntrophomonadaceae bacterium | reverse complement strand
GTGCCAGATAAGGAGGCGTTACAGTGGCTGTTCCAAAGCGTAGAACATCAAAGTCAAAGCGGGATATGCGGCGATCACAAAATAAGCTATCAGTTCCCCGCCTGGTTGCCTGCCCGCAGTGTAATGAATTGAAACCTACTCACAAGGTTTGTTTAAACTGCGGTTATTACAAAGAGCGGGAAGTAGTTAAAGTTAATTAACTGACAGGAACATTGCGCCCCTTATGCCTTGGCAATAAGGGGCGTCTTGTATTTCTTTTGCCTGTTAAAAGAGGAAGTGATCAGCATGGTGCGAGTGGCAATCGATGCTATGGGTGGAGATTATGCCCCGACAGAAATAGTTGGCGGCGCTTTGTCTGCGCTCTCTTACCTGGAAGATCTTCATTTAATATTGGTAGGAAAGCAGAATGAATTAGAGAAAACTCTTGAGAAAAAAGAATATCCTCAAAAACGTGTTGTTATACATAACGCCGATGAAGTAATTACCTGTGATGATGATCCCGGGTTATCGATCAGGAATAAAAAAGAATCATCAATGGTTAAAGCATTGCAATTAGTTCGGTCTGGCGATGCAGACGCTGCTTTAAGCGCCGGAAATACAGGAGCATTAATGGCCGGAGGACTTCTATTTTTGGGGAGAATGAGCGGCATCAGTCGTCCAGCCCTGCTAACACCAATGCCCAGCTTTAGCGGAAAACCTGTTTTATTTCTTGATGTTGGGGCAAATATGGATGCCCGTCCTGAACAGCTATTGCAATACGCTCAAATGGGGCGAATTTATGCCCAGCAGATTTTGGGTTACCATGAACCGCGCGTAGCGCTGCTGAACGTGGGAAATGAAGAGAATAAAGGTAATAACCAGATTAAGAAAGCTTATAGTTTATTTAACGATCACCTTAAAGGGTTCCATGGAAACGTTGAGGGTACTGAGGTGTTTTTTAATGGCGCAGATGTTGTAATATGTGATGGCTTTGTAGGCAATATATTTTTAAAAACCTCAGAAGGGCTTTCCAGGGCAATCCTGAGTTATTTCAGGCAGGAGATTCCCGGGCAAATACGATATAAACTGGGAGCCCTGCTTTTACAACCGGTATTTCTAAAATTAAGAGAAAAGGTTGATACTTCCGGTTATGGAGGGGCGCCACTGCTTGGTGTTAACGGTTTATGCATTAAATGTCATGGGTCATCAAAAGCAAGGTCCATCGAGCAGGCCCTGATTAAACAGGCACATCCCTTTGTTAAAAAGAGAGTAACCGAGCAGTTGCAAAAAGCCCTGCAAGAGCTGGCAGGTGAAATTGGGGAGGTTCAATAATCTTGTCTAATCGGGTCAAATCGGTTATTACCGGTTCAGGCGCTGCTTTGCCAGAACGGGTTATTACGAATAATGATCTGGAAAAGATGGTTGATACAAACGATGAGTGGATTCTTTCCCGTACTGGCATCCGGGAAAGAAGAAAACTTGAAGATGGACTTTCCAGCGTTGACCTTGCAGATAGGGCAGCAGTTGAGGCTTTAGAAAAAGCAGGTTTAAAGGCAGCAGACATCGATATGATTATCGCAGCAACGGTTACCCCAGACTACCCAACCCCGTCAACTTCATGTTTGTTACAGGCCAGGCTTGGAGCATTTAAGGCAGCTGCAATGGACCTGTCTGCCGGGTGCACAGGCTTTATATATGCCCTGGCTGTCGGAAGCCAGTTTATATCCTGCGGTACATACAAAAATATTTTGGTTGTAGGTGTTGAAATTTTATCTCGGGTTACAGACTGGGATGACAGAAGCACCTGCGTGCTCTTTGGTGACGGGGCAGGGGCTGTTGTACTGCAGCCTGCGACTGGTGATAGTGGAATAGTAAGTTTTAGTCTTCATTCAGATGGCAGGGGAGCGGACCTCCTAAAGATTCCGGCCGGGGGCAGCATGATACCAGCCAGCCACGAATCTTTACAAAACAAAATGCATTTTATCAAAATGAATGGCAACGAGATTTTTAAATTTGCTACCAGGGTAGTGGAAGATACGTTAAACCAGATGATGCAAAAAGAAAACATAACTGCTGCTGATCTTGATTACCTCTTTTTGCATCAGGCCAACCTTAGAATAATTGATTACATCAGAAAAAGATTGAGAATGCCGGAGGAGAAAGTTCCGGTGAACATCGACCGCTATGGTAATATGTCCTCAGCAACCATCCCAATAGCCTTGCATGAATATATTGTAAAAGGGGCTATGAAAAAAGGCGATTTAGTGGCCATGGTAGCTTTCGGCGCCGGGTTAACCTGGGGCGGTATTCTGATGAAGTGGTGATTAAATTTAAGGAGTCATTAAAGTGAAAACAGCGTTTCTCTTTCCCGGCCAGGGAGCTCAGTATGTTGGTATGGCGCGTGATTTCGTCGACAATTTCATGGAGGCGAAAGATGTATTTCACCGGGCTGCAAATGCTTTAAACCCGGGGCTAGTCGATATTATATTTGAAGGCCCTGAAGAACAGCTGCAGATAACCCAGGTTACACAACCGGCAATACTAACTGCAAGCTACGCAATTTATTCTGTGGTGCAGAGGGCGGGAATTATACCTGATGCCGTGGCAGGTTTAAGTTTAGGGGAGTATACAGCCCTGGTAACTGCAGGTACCATTTCATTTGAAGAAGCTTTGCCGCTTGTTCAAAAAAGAGGTATATTTATGCAGGAAGCAGTACCTGCAGGTGAGGGTACAATGGCTGCTATTATGGGTTTGCCTCATGAAAAAGTTGAAGATATCTGTTCAGCTGCGGCCGAACTTGGGCTTGTCTCACCGGCAAATTTTAACTGCCCGGGACAAATAGTCATATCGGGCAACAGAAATGCAGTGCGTAGGGCCATGGATTTAGCCGGTAAGGCAGGGGCAAAAAAAATTACCGAATTAAAAGTAAGCGCCCCCTTTCATTGTGCTCTCCTGAAACCCGTGGAAGAAAAACTTACAGTTGAACTGGAAAAAACAGTTATTAACCAACCATCAGTACCGGTTATATTTAATGTTTCTGCAAGCTTCGCTGATCAACCGTCCCTGATTAAGGAAAACCTGGTTCAACAGGTCAGTAACCCTATCCTGTGGGAACAGTCTATTATAAAACTAGTTGATATTGGAATAGAACGGTTTATCAGTTTTGGGCCGGGGAATTCCCTGGCAAGACTGATGAAGAGAATAGCGCCCGGATTAAGAACCACATCGGTGGAAAAGATCTCAGACCTTGAAAGTTTAAATAATTAATACTTTATGGGGTGATAATATGGAACTATCCGGAAAGTGTGCCATAGTTACCGGCGCTTCAAGAGGTATTGGCAGGGCCTGCGCCATATCGCTTGCAAAGGCAGGCGCTTCCGTGGTTATAAATTACAGCCAGAATAAAGAGGCGGCAGAAGAAGTACTGAAAACCATTGAAGAATGCGGTGGTTCAGCTGCGATAGTTAAAGCCAATGTCAGCCAGTATACCGAGTGCGAAGAGATAGTTAAATGTGCTATTGATCATTTCAAAAGAATTGATATACTAATTAATAATGCGGGGATAACCCGCGATAACCTGCTGGCCAGGATGAAGGCGGAAGAATGGCAGGAAGTAATTGATGTTAACCTTAATGGAGTTTATAATTGCTGTAAAGCTGTAATCAGGCCGCTGCTGAAACAAAAAAGTGGCGGAAGAATAATTAATATAGCATCTGTAGCAGGCATTCATGGTAATAGCGGTCAGGCTAATTATGCCGCGGCAAAGGGTGGAGTGATTGCTTTTACCCGGACCATGGCCAAGGAACTTGGGTCAAGGGATATTACTGTAAATGCCGTTGCTCCGGGTTTTATTGAAACCGAAATGACTGATAACCTTTCTGATGCTGTAAAAGAAAAAATAATGGACCAGGTTGCATTAAAAAGGTTTGGCAAGCCCGAAGATGTGGCAGAAGTAGTAACATTTCTTGCATCATCTGCGTCGTATGTGACTGGTCAGGTTATTGCAGTAGATGGAAATCTGTCAATGTAAATTGAATCTTATAAAAATCTTGAGAGGAGGTGAATCAGTGAGCGTAGAGAGCAAGGTAAAAGGTATTATTTCTGAACAACTTGAAGTGTCGGTCGATAAATTGTCTCCGGAAACAACTTTTGAAGATATTGATGCTGATTCGTTAGATATCGTAGAATTGGTTATGGCCCTGGAAGAAGAGTTCGATATGGAAATCTCAGACCAGGAAATTGAGAACATTAAATCAGTGGGTGATGTAATTAAGTATATTGAATCGAAAGTATAGTCCTTCTTGAGGTGAAAATGTGCAAAGAGTTGTTATAACCGGCATTGGTATAGTTTCACCAATAGGTTTTGATAAACATGAGTTTTGGAATAATTTAGTTAATGGAAAAAGCGGCATAACTGCCGTTGAAAACTTTGATGTAAGTAGATACCCCTGTCAAATAGCAGGGGAAATTAAAAATTTTGATCCCACCCTTTTCATGGAGAAAAAAGAAGCTAAAAGGGTTGATCGCTTTACCCACTTTGGAGTTGCCGCTGCCATGAAGGCCTGGGAAGATGCCGGCCTGAAGGAAGCTGCCATTGACAGGGAAAATGTCGGTGTCCTGGTTGGTTCCGGCATAGGTGGTATCCAGACAATTGAAGAGCAGCTAAGGGTTTTAGATCAAAAAGGGCCCCGCAGGGTTAGCCCTTTCCTTGTTCCCGCCCTGATTGCCAACATGGCTTCAGGTTACATTTCCATACTTCTTGGCCTGCGAGGCCCGAACACCACTGTTGTTACAGCCTGCGCAACTTCCACACACGCTATTGGAGATGCCTGGCATATTATCAGGCGCGGAGATGCCGAGATTATGCTTGCCGGTGGCGCCGAAGCAGCGATCAGCGACCTGGCCTTTTCTGGTTTTTCTTCCGCCAGGGCCCTTTCAACCCGTAACGATCAGCCTGATAAAGCTTCCAGGCCTTTCGACCTGCAGCGGGATGGATTTGTGATGGGCGAAGGCGCAGGAGTTTTAATTTTAGAAAGCCTCGGTCATGCCCAGGCCAGGGGTGTTGAAATATATGGAGAAGTGATCGGTTATGGTATGTCCGGCGATGCGTACCATATGACTGCTCCCGATCCTGAAGGAAGAGGAGCTTATCTTAGTATGCAGCGGGCAATAAAAAGCGCGGCTGTAAAACCTGTTGCTATTGACTATATCAATGCTCACGGGACTTCAACAGAATTTAACGATAAAATTGAAACTGCAGCAATTAAGAAGCTGTTTGAAGAACATGCCTATAAGATTCCTGTCAGTTCAACAAAATCGATGACCGGCCACTTGCTGGGAGCTGCCGGAGCAATTGAAATGATTGCTGCACTGCTGATAATCAAACACCAGCTTATACATCCGACTATAAACTATGAATATCCTGACCCCGATTGTGATTTGGATTATGTACCGAACAAGTCCCGTCCGGCGAAAGTCGACACTGTACTTTCCAACTCATTTGGGTTCGGCGGAACCAATGCAACCCTGATTGTTAAAAAGTATCTGCCTTAGCAGTAAATGAGGATAACTAATGATATGGACTGATAGAGTTTACTCTTTTCTTAGCCTGATTGGATTGGAAATCAATAATATATCCATTTACGAACAGGCACTTACACATAGTTCTTATGCCCATGAAAAAGGGAAACAACGTTGCAATAACCAGCGTTTGGAGTTTTTGGGAGACGCAGTATTGGAATTAATTATAAGTGACTATCTTTACGAAGCTTATCCTAATCTTCCGGAAGGAAAACTAACCAAGCTCCGCGCAGATCTGGTCTGTGAGGCATCCCTGGCCCGGTTGGCATTTGACCTGAATGTATCCAGGTATCTAAGACTGGGTAAAGGTGAACTTATGGGTGGGGGGTTGACGCGTCCCTCATTGCTAGGTGATGCAGTTGAGGCTTTGATTGGTGCAGTTTACCTGGATCTTGGCCTTGAAAAATGCAGGCATTATGTGCTGGATATTTATAAACCGATTCTAAAAGAACTCCAGGAAGGAGTTTTAATGCGCGATTTTAAAACTCTGCTCCAGGAATTCTCCCAGGCCCGTTTTGCCATTACACCTCACTATCGGATTAAAAGTGAAAGAGGCCCTGATCACGATAAAGAGTTCGAAGCCGAAGTTATTTTAACGGAACAACCCGTCGGCAGTGGCTGGGGGCGCAGTAAAAAAGAAGCAGAACAGGCGGCAGCCAAAGAAGCCTGGTGTAAGTTAACCAGCTAGAAACGATATAATTGTTATTATAAATTGTTATTTAGGAGCCTTTTATGCATTTAAAGCGGATGGAGCTTTTCGGTTTTAAATCCTTTGCTGAAAAATCGGAGCTATCCTTAAGCCCCGGTATTGCTGCTGTTATCGGTCCAAACGGTTGCGGCAAAAGCAATATTGTTGATGCTGTACGCTGGGCCCTGGGCGAGCAAAGTGTGAAATCTTTACGTGGCACACGAATGGAAGAGATAATATTTTCCGGATCTGATAATCGAAAACCTTTAAACTTCGCCGAAGTCTCATTGACTTTTGATGGCGCAGGAAATTTTTTAAACCTGGACTATGATGAAATTACTATTACCAGGAGATTGTTCCGCACTGGAGACAGTGAATACTACATAAATAAGTCACCATGCCGCCTTAAAGACATTACCGAACTATTTTTGGATACCGGCCTTGGAAAAGACATCTACTCGGTTATTGGCCAGGGCAGGGTTGACGAAATAATAAACAGCAGGCCGGAAGAACGGCGCGAGATTTTTGAAGAAGCGGCGGGGATATTTAAATACAAGCTTAGAAAGAAGGAAGCCAAACGGCGCCTTGATGAAACCAGGGAGAACCTGGTCAGGGTTCAGGACTTGATCTATGAATTAAATACACAGATTGAACCTCTCCAGGCGCAGGCAGAAATAACACGGAAGTATAAAAGTCTGCAGCAGCACATGCAGGAAGAAGAAAAAAAGCTGCTTTCTTATCGCCTTCAGGGTTCCCGGGATGAATTAAGTAAAATTGAAAAGCAGCTGGAAAACCTGAATGAAGCCATGCTGTCATCTACTGCTCAAAGTGGTATGCATGAGAAGGAACTGCAGGATTTAAAGAATTGCATTTATGACCGCCAACATGAGAAAAGGGAAATTGAGCAAAACATCAATGAAACAACCAGGAAGCTTGAACAAAAAGAGAACGACTTAAAACTCCTTGGTGAACGTGAAGATCGTTTCAGCGATCAGTTAAAACAAAATAATAATGCTATTGAAAGGCTTGATCTGCTGTCAGAAGAATACACAGAGCAGAAGTCACGCTACGAGGCCGATCTAAATGAAAAGGAAGAACTTTTAAACCAGTCTAAAGCTGAACTGCAGCAGTTAAAACAACAGTTAGACACTTTGCAATCAAGTGCTCTTGTTGAAACAGTTGAAGGTAAGCAGGAGGATATTTACAAAGCCGGTGTTCAGCGCGAAGCTGCTGTTTCAACCATTGAAGAGCTGGGCCGGCGCCTGGAACGCCTTGCGGAACAGAAGAGACAAAAACTAGCAGAAGAGTCAACTCTCGATAAGCAGTTGACTCAATCTGAAGATAAATTACAGGTTGCGAATGAAAAGGTAATAAGGGCTGAAAAAGAGCTTCAGTCTATAACTGAAAATCTTGAACAAGAAAATAAGCAGTTAAAGATTATTCAGGATGAACTGGACAGGGCGCTTGCAGGGGAACAGAAAGTAAAAGAAAATTTACATGGATTAAACAGCAGGCTTAACCTGCTGCAGGAACAGGATGCAGCCCTTTCCGGTTATTACCGTGGCGTCAAGGAAGTAATGCAGGTCAAAAAAGATTTTCCCGGAATAGTCGGTCCTGTTGGTGACTTAATAGCGGTTGATGGAGATTATTCACAGGCTGTTGAGTCTGCCCTTGGCGGTTCACTGCAATATATTGTTGCCAAAACTGAACAAACGGTACACCAGGCAATAGGTTATTTAAAAAAGAATAATCGGGGTTGGGCTACTTTCCTGCCACTTGACATTCTTCAGCAGGCGGCCGATCCCCTGCAAAGATATCCGGGATGGAAGGACCTGCCAGGCGTCATCGGCAAGGCATCTGAACTGGTAAAGGTGGACCAGGATTACCGCAATGCCATTGATTACCTTATTTCTTCCGTGCTGGTCTGCAGAAACCTGGAAGATGCCTCAAAAGCTGCCCGTTTTATAAAATATAGCTGCCGCATAGTGACCCTGGATGGAGAAATGATTAATCCCGGTGGTATTATGCGCGGTGGCAGTATTCCCAGGCGGAATGCCGGTATGCCTCTAGGTAGGCGCAGGGAAATAGAGGAACTTCAGCAAAACAAAAAAGAGATTCTTGATGAAGTCAAAAGGGTTGAAGAGAAGGTCAGAGCACTAAGAAGTGATCTATCCTCTTTTCATGTTAAACGTGACAAGATCAGTGAGCTCAGGGAAAATGCTGAAAAACAGCTGCAGTTGGCTGCCGCTGAGTATGCCGGTGCCGAACGGGATAAACAGACAGTGAATGAGCGAATAGCTTCCATAACTTTAGCCCTGAAAGAAATTGCTGAAGAAGAAACTGAAATTAAAGAGCGCCTGGGTGATCTTGATAACGAAGTCGAATCAAACGGGACGCGGATAGAAAAGCTTGAAGAAGAACTTGCGGAACTGAAAGAAGACTACCGCATGTTTATCGATCAAAAAAACAATTTGGAGCAGCAAATTACTGCTTCAATGGTAAAGGTAAGCTCTTATGGTGAACAAAAGGAAGCAATAGCGGCCAGGATAAAAGAACTCAGTGCCAATTTGGGTGTCCCTGTAAAAGAAAAATCAGAAAAACTTAATGAATGTGAAAAGCTGAAAGCTGAATTAGAAGGCAATCTTGCGGAGCAAAAAAAGATAAAAGAAGAGCTGCAGGACTTCTACACCGGGAAAGCTGACCTAATATCAGGCCTGGACAGCAAAAACGAAGAGCTAAACCAGCTCGAAGCAGACTTGATCAACCTGGAAGAAGAAGGTAAAAAGCGCCAGAGCAGGCTGTCACGACAGGAAAAAAGAGAAAAGTATCTATCCGTTGAACAGAGCAGGTTGCAGGCAGAAACAAATTATCAGGAGATTCGTTTTCGAGAGCTATTCGGAAACCTGGAGCTGACAGTTATCGATGAAGAATTCGAACCGGAAGAAAGCAGCAGAATAATTGAAAACCTGAAAGAAGATATTGAGGCACTGGGGGAAGTAAACCTGGGAGCAATTGAAGAACTGAACAGGCTTGAAGACAGGATTAACTTCTTAACGGAACAAAAGGATGATCTGCAGAAAGGCGAAGCTTCCCTGCAAAAGGTGCTTGCCGAAATCGATCAGCGTATGGAACACTATTTTAACTATGCTTTTGAAAAAATTAATGATAATTTTAAACAAACATTTGAAGAGCTTTTTGAAGGTGGCAAGGTAATTCTAAAGCTAACAGATGATGATAACATTCTCGATTCGGGGATAGAAATTGTTGCCCAGCCTCCGGGTAAAAAATTGCAGAACATTAACTTGTTGTCAGCAGGTGAAAAAGTTTTAACAGCGATAGCTCTTGTATTTGCTATCCTGCGCTTTAAACCTGCTCCGTTTTATCTTCTCGATGAAGTAGAATCCAGCCTGGATGACGCCAACCTCTCGAGATTTACAAAATTTCTTAAGCAAACAGCAAAACAGGCTCAATTTATCCTTATAACTCACCGCAAACGAACTATGGAAGAAGCGGAAGTTCTCTACGGGGTTACAATGCCTGAACCCGGCGTTTCGCGTTTAATGTCGCTTAAGCTAGAAAATAACACCTTTACCAGGGAGAATAAGTAATGTCGCTATTAAACCAGTTTAAAAATGGCCTGGCCCGCAGCAAAACAGGATTTATAAATCGCCTGGATGCCCTGTTTAACAGTGGAGAGATAAACGAAGAATTTTACGAGGAACTGGAAGAGATTCTTGTCAGTGGCGATGTGGGAGTAGATACGACAATTGAAATAGTTGGACAGCTTCAAGAAGAAGTGAAAGATTTAAAATTAAGGGAGTTAGAACAGGTAAAGGAATTACTTTTAAATAAAATCATAAAAAAGCTAAGCTTTGAAGAGCTAAAAGAAACCGCTGCTCCAAAAAACCATGTAATCATGCTGGTTGGTGTGAACGGTTCTGGAAAAACAACTACTGCCGCGAAACTTGCCCGACTTTACAAGGAACAGGGTAAAAAAGTCTTGCTAGTTGCCGGAGACACTTTCCGGGCAGCTGCAGTTGAGCAGTTAGAAATCTGGGCTGAAAGGGCGGGCGTGGAAATCATAAAGCAGCAATCCGGTTCTGACCCGTCAGCTCTTTACTTTGACGCCCTGAATGCTGCTAATGCAAGAGGATTTGATATCGTAATCGGTGATACGGCCGGCCGCCTGCATAATAACTATAACCTGATGGATGAACTAAATAAGATTTACCGTGTTGTTGGCCGCTCTGTTCCCGGCGCTCCCCATGAAATTTTGCTGGTTGTTGATGCTACTACAGGCCAGAATGCCATTGCCCAGGCCAACAGCTTTAACCAGGCCTTACCGCTTACCGGCATTGTACTTACCAAGCTCGACGGCACAGCGCGTGGCGGCATAGTTGTAAGCATCCAGGACAAAATAGGAATACCGGTTAAATATATTGGGACAGGTGAAAAAATGGAAGATTTGGCTCCCTTTGACCCCGAATTATTTGCCCGGGCCCTTCTCGGATAATCATTATAACTTATACTCATTTATTACGATTCGAAGCGATAATCCACAAACAAGAAAAATAGGTTGATTACTGCTTGCATGTGAGCCTAGTATCTGCTATACTCCTTCTGTAAAGCAATAATACTTTACAGGTGAAGTTATGCTGGAAGAAGTTAATCGAATAAACCTGCTCTATGATATTTACTCGCCACTGCTGACAGAAAGACAGCAGGAGGTAATGCAGCTATATTTTAGTGATAATTACTCCCTGGCTGAAATTGCAACGGAATACGGGACAAGCAGGCAGGCCGTTCATGATCTTATACAGCGGACACTTTCCTCGATTGAAAAATTCGAAGATAAGCTTGGCCTATACAGGTTGTTTAATGATCAGCAGGAGCTATTAGATGAAGCTGAGGGTCTTCTTGGAAATAGCAAGGTTGGCAGCAAAGAAATTGCTCAGCTAAGAAGTATTCTAGAAGAATTAAGGCAAAACACTGAAAAGTAGGAGCGTTAACTGGAAATGTTTTCAAACCTGGCAGAAAAACTCCAAAACACATTGCGCCAACTGCGTGGAAAAGGCAAGTTAAATGAAAAAGACGTAGATACGGCAATGCGGGAAATCAGGTTGGCCTTATTAGAAGCTGATGTGAATTTTAAGGTTGTAAAAGACTTTGTTTCTGCCGTAAGGGATAGAGCTGTAGGCCAGGAAGTGATGAACAGTCTTACCCCGGGCCAGCAGGTTGTTAAAATAGTTAATGAAGAAATGACCAGGTTGATGGGAGAAAAGAAAAGCTCTCTTTCATCCTCATCAAAGGGTCCGACACCAATAATGATTGTCGGGTTGCAGGGGTCAGGGAAAACAACCTCTGCCGTCAAGCTTGCAGCACACTTAAAGAAATCGGGCGGACGTAACCCGCTGCTGGTTGCCGCAGATATATACAGGCCTGGCGCGGTTAAGCAGTTAAGAGTGCTGAGCGAATCGGTGGAATTAAACTTCTACAGCAACGAAGAAGTGAACCCAGTTCAGATTTGCCAGGAAGGTTTGCGCCTTGCTCAAAAAGAAGGTTATGATCCCGTTATTTTTGATACAGCCGGCCGCCTGCACATTGATGAGGAAATGATGTCTGAAATAAAGGCGGTAAAGAAAGCTGTTCACCCTGAAGAGGTTCTGCTTGTAGTAGATGCAATGACCGGTCAGGATGCAGTAAATGCCGCCACTTCCTTTAATGAAGCCGTTGGTTTAAGCGGCGTTATTTTAACCAAGCTTGATGGTGATACCCGTGGAGGTGCAGCTCTATCTGTCCGTGCAGTTACCGGGTGCCCGGTAAAATTTGTCGGGGTGGGTGAAAAAATAGATGATCTTGAACCTTTTCACCCCGATAGGATGGCTTCCCGGATCCTTGGCATGGGAGATGTATTATCTCTAATTGAAAAAGCAGAAGCAACGGTCGACAAAGAGAAAGCCAAAGAACTGGAAGAAAAGCTACGCAAGCAGCAGTTTACTCTTGATGATTTTAAAGATCAATTGGGCCAGCTTAAAAACCTTGGCTCCATGGAAGATATCCTGAACATGATTCCAGGTGGCGGAGGGCTGCCAAAAGAAGTTAAACAAATGGCTTTGGATGAAAGCAACTTTACCAGGGTTGAAGCAATAATAAGTTCTATGACCCGCCAGGAGAGGCACAATCCGGCAGTATTAAATAGCAGCAGGAGACGGCGCATTGCTTCCGGCAGCGGTACAACCGTGCAGGATGTAAACCGCCTTTTAAACCAGTTTTCTCAGATGCAAAAAATGTTTAAACAGATGAGCAGTATGGATAAAAAAGGTGCTTTAAAAAAATTTAAAAAAGGCAAGAAAGGTTTCCCTTTTTAAGAGTGAAACCGTGGAAATAATTAGTTATTATAATGAATAAAAAATGGAGGTGAAAATATTGGCAGTAAGAATCAGGCTTAAAAGAATGGGCGCAAAAAAGAAACCTTTTTACCGGATAGTTGTGGCAGATTCCCGCTATCCGCGCGATGGTCGTTTCATTGAAGAAATTGGTTACTATAACCCGACCACTAAACCGACAACCTTTGAGGTTGATCAGGAGAAGGTCCAGCAATGGATAGCTAAAGGGGCTAAACCTTCAGATACTGTAAAAGCTCTTCTGGAGAGAGCAGGTCTCAATAAGTAGTCTGGTGGGGAGGTTTAAATGATGAAACAGTTGTTGGAGCATATCGCTAAGGCCCTTGTTGACAATCCTGAACAGGTAGATGTTCAGGTTGTTGAAAGTGAACGCCTGGTTATTCTTGAACTAAGGGTTGCCGAAGAAGATATGGGCAAGGTGATAGGCAAGCAGGGCCGTATTGCAAAAGCTATTAGAACTGTTGTAAATGCGGCAGCTGTTAAAGAAAACAAGCGGGTTGTTGTTGAAATTGTTCAATAAACTGGATGATGCTGCGATAGGGAAAATCCTTTCCCCGCATGGTTTGGGTGGAACTGTCAAGGTATATCCTTACACGGATTATCCTGACAGGATAAAGTATTTAAAAGAAGTAGACCTGGTATCCCAGTCGGAACGAAGTGTAATGATCATTGAAAATGCTGTTTCTTCAGGACGCTTCTGGTTAATCAAATTCAGGGGTATTGAATCAAGAGAAGATGCAGAAAGAATTCGCGATATGCTGATTGTTATCGCTAAAAAGGAGCGGCTGCCACTTGAAGAAGGCAGTTACTACCATGATCAGCTGATTGGGTTAAATGTTTACACTCATGATGGCGAACTGCTGGGGATAGTAAGTGATTTAATCTCTACCGGTGGGCATGACCTGCTTCAGGTGTCCGGTGAGTTTTCCGGC
>SKWE01000092.1 GCA_007129055.1 Syntrophomonadaceae bacterium | reverse complement strand
GCTATTAAAGCTCACTTTAGAACGCTGCCCGGTAAACTTCCAAAACTTCATCTGCATCCATGATCATCCGGGGGTTATATACAATTGACCCGTCTGACAAAGATAACTCTGCTGCCTCGGTGAGCCCCTCTTCGGGAACGTCCACTTCGCTCAAAGTTTGAGGTAAACCAATTTTTTTTGTTAAGGCCGCTACCGCTTCTGCCGCAGCCTTCCCTGCTTCCATATCGCTTAATTCACTGGTATTAATGCCCATCGCTTCCGCTATAAGGGCATAGCGATCCGCACATTCTTCAAGGTTAAAGCGCATTACGTGGGGAAGAATGATACTGTTGGCAATACCATGTGGCACTTCAAACAGCGCGCCAACAGAGTGGGCCATGGCGTGGACCAACCCCAACTGCGCATTGCCAAAGGCAATACCGGCCATGACGGCAGCAAGTTGCTGCTGGCCCCGGGCAACAAGATCGTCGCCCTGCTCCACGCAGCGGGGCAGGAATTCCGTACTCAGGCTGATTGCATGAAGGGCCATGGCATCGGTAATCGGCTGACTCTGCAGGGCATGAATTGCTTCAACTGCATGGGTAAAGGCATCCATCCCGGTGCTTGCTGTAAGCTGTGGGGGAAGTTTTGCAGTCATGGTCGGGTCAATAAAAGCAATGTTGGGGATAATGTAATAACTGCAAAACAGTTCCTTGGTGTTCAGTTCCCGGTTCTTTATCACAGCTGCCCAGGTAACTTCGCTTCCCGTGCCGGCAGTGGTGGGGACAACAACGTGAGGTATCTGGGGCCTTGAAAGAACCTGCATCCCTGCATAGTCTTTCAACTCCCCTCCTTCTTTCATTACAATTGCCATTCCCTTAGCCGTATCAATCACGCTGCCGCCGCCCACACTTACCAGGACATCTGCGCCTTTTTCAACAGCATAAGCAGCGCCCTCGTTAATAAGGGCAAAATCAGAATCCTGGACAATGCGATCATATATTCCAACACAGCTATCACCAAGAATTTCTTCAATCTGCCCGGTCAGTCCCGCTTCCACCACACCTTTGTCAGTTACAATCAGCGCTTTTGAGCAGCCCAGTCCCTCTATTTCCAGGCGAATATCCCTGGTGCAGTTTTCACCAAATATAATTTTTGTCGGGTTGTTATATTCAAAAGAAAGATCATTATCGTAGCCCATTACAAGCTCCTCCCGTCCCGGTGGGGTTTCTTAAAAACCGAAGGCTGCACGGATTTCATCAAACCATCCTTTAAATTCAGCACGCTCCTCATCGGTCATTTCTGTATGGAAAACAGTGTCGATCTGGGCTGACAGTTCAACCAGTCGAATAGAGGCCTTTACAAAGCGCACAATTGTAGGCAGAGATCCCTTCAGCTTTACTTTGCCCTGCATCATACCTTTAACCACATCAAGTTCCTTCTTCATGATGGACTGCCATCTTTCAAGTTCACCGGTCAGAACATAATCGCCACTCTTGCCCGCCTCTTCGGGAACTAAACGCGCCGAGCGGCAGTCGCCATGCCATAAATCCATGAGCAGGTAAATATCCTTATCCAAGCCTGCAGAGGGTTTGGCCAGAATATGGATAACTACTGTTCCCTCCCATTTTTTTGCCACCTCTTTGTAGTGGTCATCTTCCTGGATCAGCTTTTCAAAAGTAGCCACCCATTCAGGCGAGCCCATAACGTAGGGCTTTTCTGACTTTGCCAGTCGATCCTCTACCATCTCCTGGTACTTGTTTTCCCACTCCTCGGTTCCGTATTCGTAAGCCATTATCCCACTCCTCCCATCTATTTTTTATGCAGTATTGCACACGGGTTAAAAGAATACATATTAACCTCATTATACCTTCTATTGAAATAATACGGAAGATATAAAATTTATCAATTTATTTCACCTTTAGAATTAATAATCCTAAAAGTGTTGAATTATTTAACTCTGCATTGTATATTAAAAGAAATGGAAATTTTCTGTGCAAATTCTTCTTCTTAAAACATTTATATCTCTTATCGGCGGTAGAATTCGTCTACATTTAAAGGGCCTGAGGCCATGTTTTTGCACAAGGTATCAACCATTAATGGAGGTGCGATTATGTCCGGGTACCATGGAAAGTTGTTAAGGGTGAACCTTACGGAAGGCAGTATAACTGAAGAAGAAATTCCGGATCAATGGGTAAAAGATTACCTGGGAGGCGCCGGGTTGGCCACCAAATACCTGTGGGACGAAGTTCCCCAGGATGCCGATCCCCTGGGCCCTGAAAACAAGTTAATATTCATGACCGGCAGTTTAACCGGGGTTGTAGCCCCGAGCACCGGTCGCTACAGCGTTGTGGCCAAGTCTCCCCAAACCGGCATCTGGGGCCAGGCTAATTCGGGCGGGCGCTGGGGAGTTGACTTTAAAAAGTGCGGCTATGACGGCATTATCTTTGAAGGCGCTTCCCCTGATCCGGTCTACCTGTTTGTCGGGGATGACCAGGTTGAACTGAGAAGCGCAGAACACCTGTGGGGCAAGAATGTGCCGGAAACCACGGACCAACTAAAAGAGGAACTGGGCAGCAAGTTTAACATTGCCTGTATCGGGCAGGGTGGCGAAAACCGCGTCAGTTACGCAGCAATCATGAATGATTACGGGCGTGCTGCCGGCCGCTGCGGCCTTGGGGCAGTGATGGGTTCAAAAAACCTGAAGGCAATAGCCGCCAGGGGCTCGAAAAAGATACCTATAGACAACCCCGAGGAGCTGAAAGAGCACTCCAAAAAGCAGTATGAACTGATGGACGAATCGATGCTTAAAATTACCCTGCAGGCTTTCGGAACAAATGCTGTGCTTGACCTGGTATCCGTGCGCGGGGGGTTTCCAACCCGCAACTGGCAAAAAGGGGTATTTGACCTTTCAGATGATATTAACGGGCCGGCCCTTTCCGATAAAATCCTTAAAAAGAACATTACCTGTTTCGCCTGCCCCATTGAATGCGGGCGCGGTACGGAGTTGACGGAAGGGAAATATGCCGGCAAGGAAGGTGAAGGGCCGGAATATGAGACTGTTGGAACCTTTGGCGGGATGTGCCTTGTAAATGACCTGGAAGCGATCAGTATGGCCGGCTATCTCTGCAACGATTACGGAATCGACACCATATCTGCCGGAAGCACAATTGCCTTTGCCATGGAATGCTACGAAAAGGGCATCCTCACCAATGAAGATACAGGTGGCATAGCCCTCAACTTTGGTGACGCCGACATTATTGTCGACCTGGTGCACATGATCGCCAAACGGGAAGGTGTGGGAGATTTACTGGCTGAAGGTTCAAAACGCATGTCTGAAAAGCTTGGCCAGGGCAGTGAACACTTCGCCATGCACGTTAAAGGCCTTGAGCTGCCGGCATATGACAGCCGTGCAGTGCAGATGACAGGGCTCTCCTATGCTACTGCCAATCGCGGCGGCGATCACATGACTGCCTATGTCCAGGGTCCGACTTTTATTGACGCTCCCTTCCTGATGGTAGATGACAGCGAGATAAAAGACCCATTTGTTGCCGACCCGGATGAGGTTTTCATCGTTCGGGACATGGAAGATATGCTGACCACCTTCGATTGTGTTGGCGCCTGTAAATTTATGGGCCTTTGCCTTGACGATGATGACTGGGTAAGACTGGTGAACCTGGTTACCGGCTGGAATTTAAGCACTGAAGAATACAAGAGAGCCGGTGAGAGGGTTTACAACCTGGCCCGCGCTTTTAACAACAGGGAAGGGCTAACGGCGGAAGATGATACCCTGCCGGGCCGCCTGCTGAAAGATCCACTGCCGGACGG
>SKWE01000193.1 GCA_007129055.1 Syntrophomonadaceae bacterium | reverse complement strand
GAGGGGAGCCCAATGTTGTACCCGACAAAGGAGCAGCCTGGTATTATATCAGGTCTCCCAGGCGCAGCCAGGTAGATGCCCTGACCGAACGGGTAAACAAGTGTGCCGAAGGCGCCGCGCTAATGACCGAAACCAAGCTTGAAATTAAGGTGATCGATAAATGCTATAACATGATCCCGAACAAGGTCTTAAGCCAGGTTGTACTGGATGAATTCAGGGAAACCGGAACTTTTGAACCGACAGCTGAAGACTGGGAATATATAAAAGGGTTGAGATCGACTATAACCGATGACCAGGTGGAAGATGCGCTGCGGGAATACCACATGCCGACTGATTACAATGGAATTATGCATGGTGAAGTGCTCGACCTTGAAAAGGAAGGGCAGGTGGCCCCGGGAACTACGGATGCCGCTGATGTTTCCTGGAAAGCCCCCCTGGCCCATGCCAGGGTTGCCTGTAAACCGATCGGACTTCCCGGTCATACATGGCAGGCCGTTTCTGCTTTCGGTTCCGGAGTTGGTATGGCGGGAATGTTTATTGCATCTAAAGTGCTGGCCCGCTCGGGCTGGCGGTTGATTGAAAACCCGCATCTGGCGGAAGAAGCCAGGGCAGAGCTGGGTGCGCACCTAAAAAAAGAGCCCTATAAGCCAGTTCTTGGACCTGATTTAAACCCCCCTTTGCCGGGGCATTAATCTGATTATTAAAAGGAGCCCGGGAAATGGAAAAACTGATTATTACTGTTGCTCCTACCGGAAATGTTCCAACTATTGATAAGGCTCCTCATGTACCTCTGTCCCCTGCCGAAATTGCAGAGGACATTTTTCTTTGCTGGCAGGCCGGGGCTGCAATAGCCCACATTCATGCCCGGGATGAAGATGGAAAACCGACGGCAGACCCGGAAGTATTCAGCGAAGTTGCGAAAAGGGTTAAGGAAAAGTGCGATATTATTATCCAGTTCTCTACCGGTGCCCGCGCCGGTAAAAACGCAGCGGAACGTGGAGTCTGTATCGACAAAAAGCCTGAAATGGCCAGCCTGACCACCGGTTCCTCCAACTTTGCCGACAGTGTAAACTATAACCCCCCGGAACTAATCAAAGAGTTGGCCCTGCGGATGAAAAAGCAGGGGGTCAAACCGGAAATAGAAGTTTTTGATCTTTCTGCCCTGGAATATGCAAAAGACCTGACCGGAAAAGGCATCCTTGAAACACCCTTGCATATCAACCTGGTCCTGGGCGTTCCCGGCTCGCTCGCCGGCACGCCCCGCAATCTCTTCTTTCTTCTCGAAAACCTGCCTGACGCTTCAACCTGGTCCGTCACCAGCATCGGCAGAACCCATGCCCAGCTTAGCGCCCTGGCCATCGTCCTCGGCGGCCATGTTCGTACCGGCTTGGAGGATGTGATCGAACTGGAAAAAGGCCAGCCTATCTCTAACCTTCAGCTTGTCAGTCGCCTGGTTAATATCGCCATGGCTTACGGCCGCGAAATCGCCACCCCCAACGAGGCGAGAAAGCTTATCGGCTTGTCATGTAACATATAACTAAAAAGGGTATAATTTTTGGGCGCAATGAAAATTGAGCTATTACGGGATCCTGAAGTTGTAATTCTTAGCCTGGCAGGGTGAAATAGAAGCAAGCCCCTGTACCTTTTTCACCTTCAGCCCAGATTTCACCACCGTGGCGGCCGATGATGCGCGAGACAATGCTTAAGCCGACACCGGTGCCAGGGTATGTTTTAGCATCATGCAATCGCTGAAAAGCGGTAAATAATTTATCAGCATGCTTCATATCAAAGCCGGTTCCGTTGTCACGGATATAGAAAACTTCTTTTCCTTCCTGGACTGTGCTGCCGAATTCTATGCGGGCTGGATCTTCACCGGCGCTGAATTTCCAGGCATTATTCAGCAGATTCTCCAGGGTAATACGCACAAGGGCGGTATCGGCTTCTGCAACCAGGCCGGGCGCAACTACGGTTTCCACCTGTCTGTCAGGCTCCCTGGCCTGCAGTTCTTTTAAGCATACATTTACAAGGGCACTTAGCTCCACAGGCTCATTGTTTATTTGATGCTGTGATACTTTGGAGAGTTTCAGCAGGTCATCGATCAGCTCACCCATATGCTGGCTGGAGTTAGAAATCCGCTGCAGGTAGTCTTTGCCCTGTGAATCGAGCAGATCTGCGTAGTCTTCCAGCAGGGCCTCGCTGAAACCGCTGATCCGGTTCAGTGGGTTGCGCAGGTCGTGGGAGGCGGAGTAAGTAAAAGCGTCGAGTTCGCGGTTAGCCTCCTCTAACTGGGCGGTGCGCTCCCTGACCCGCTCTTCTAGTTCTTCGTTTAAAATACGGATTTCATATTCTGCTTTTATTTTTTCAATCATTAAACCGATTACCCGGGCTGTAGCATGCAGGCGCTTTTTCGCCATTTCTATGATGTATGATGGCCGCGTATCGTAAGCATGAACCTCGCGAACGAGGTCGTTGTAATTTACCTGATAGGCATCAGCGAGCTCTTGCAGTTTTTCTCTGTCTTCGGGCGGATCGCTGTAGCCAAAATTAATTGCCCCCACAACTTCCCCATCCGCAAAGATCGGTACAGCATAAAGCCGGATACCTCCGTTGCATTCGATATCCATCTGTTCGCGTTTTATAATGGCCTCTTTGGAGCAGTCAGTCCAGCAGGATTCATGACACAACCACCGGCCGGAGTTCAGAGCTTCAACATTGTCAGGTGTGTCACATAGATTGCGCGATGCCTTGTCCATCATTCGGCACCAACCCGAGGAGAAAATACCAAAGGCGTAGTCGCCATTTACTTCGTAGATCGCTGAAGATGTCCCAAGTAGTTCCAAGTAGTCATTGGAAAAGCTTCTCAGTAGTTCCGGGCCTACGGTTTTAAGAATAATACCATCCCTATTCAACTCGGTCAGGTCGCCATAGCCTTGAACGTGATCTTCTTCCTGATCACTGCTGGCCGGGGCTTGCTTTTGGGATAGCATCCACTCAATCTTTTTCAGGCTTTCCTTGGCTTTCTTTAGTTCGGTGATGTCTTGATTGACCACGATTGCTCCCTGAATTTTTCCTTTGTCATCCAGTACGGGTGCAGTATAATTAAGCACTATTTTCTTCTGCCCTTTAAAGTCTTCTATCTCCAACAATTCGTCGGCAACTGTAATCCCTTCGTTCACGGTATGAGTAAGAGCCCAATCATCAGGAGCTATCTCCTCCCCCGAAGGAAGCCTCCATGCCTTAAATACTCCGTAATCACTTTGGCCCACATGCGGTTCTCCTCCCCAAATTCTTACTCCTTCAGGATTTCCCCGCAATAGTTTTCCTTTCTCGTCGGCAAACCAAAGACCAACAGGCAAAAGATCAAATATTTTTTGCAGCGTTGCATCCCGCTTAATTATTTCTTCTGCTGCCTGCTTTTGTTCTGTGATGTCGGTAAAAGTAGCGTAAGCCTGGCAAGGCACTTTATCACCTGGGTGGAACAGGGGTATAGCGGTAATGTTTAGCCAGATATGCCTGTCTAAATCCGGGCGGTAGATCCCCCTGGTTACCGGGCCTACGGTTTGCCCGGTGCGCAGGGCGATCATGGTGGGATGATCAGATCCCGGCACCGGTGTGCCGTCTTCTTTGGTCATCTGCCAGCGCGGGTCCATAGAGGTTTTGCCCTGCATCTGCGCAAAGGATAGGCCAAGCATTCTTTCACAAGCCGGGTTAGCTGAGATTATTTTACCATCTGCAGCCTGGTAGATAACCCCCTGGGCCATCGTTTCAAAAAGTCGACGGTGCTTTTCTTCACTATATAGCAGGGTCTGTTCTGTTTTAGTATGCTCGCTAATATCACG
>SKWE01000028.1 GCA_007129055.1 Syntrophomonadaceae bacterium | reverse complement strand
GGGTAAAAAAAGCAGAAGTTGTTTTAACTATTTGTGGTTTTATAGGCTAGCCGGTTTACCCGGTTAGCTTATTTTTAGGCTTGGCTGTTGGTAAAACAATTCCACGCTGTTAAAATGGGAATCATACTTTTCTATATCCACAGCTATATGTTTGTTTCAGAATAAGTATTAGTGAACAAGCAAGAATATCCCCACTCTTGACATGTGTGCTAAAAATAAATATAATATTAGCATGACTGTCAAAAAAGAAGGGTTAGTATGGGCAAGGTTAATGATTTAGAAAAGCTTATTAAAAGAAACAAAGGCATTATAACCACACGATTGACAAATGAGCATAATATTCACCGTGAGTATTTGCGTGAACTTGTCAGGCTGGGCAAGTTGGAGCGTGTAGCCTATGGGGTATATATCACTCCCGATGCTTGGGAAGATAAGATGTTTATCCATCAACTCAGAAAGAAAAAAATGATCTATTCTCATGAAACAGCCTTATATTTACATGCACTAACAGATAGAGAACCACTTGCCTATACGGTAACTGTACCATTTGGATATAATGTGAGCAGGCTTAAGAAAGAGGGCTTAATTGTTCACACTGTTAAAGTTGAACTTTTTGAATTGGGGTTATGTGAAGCAAAAACTGTTTTAGGAAATGTTGTAAAAGTATATGACGCGGAAAGAACAATCTGTGATCTAATTAGAGATCGCAATAATCAGGATCCGGCGACAATTCCTGATGCTTTAAAAAGATATGTAGCTAAGAAAGAAAGAGACCTTAACAAACTGATTAACTTTGCTGGTAAATTTAGAGTTAATAAAATTTTAAATACCTATCTTGAGGTGCTTCTATGAAATCAGCTATGCAGCTAAAAGCGCTAATTAGAAATTTTGCTGTCGAAAAAGGCCTTCAGCCAGAAATAATACTTAGGAACTATATGCTCGAACGCTTTCTTGAACGAGTATCATTATCAGAATACCGGCATCAACTAATATTGAAAGGCGGTCTTTTAATCGCAAACTTGATTGGTATTGAGTCCAGATCCACAATGGATCTTGATGCTACAGTAAAAGGTGTAAGGTTGACGGAAAAAGAACTAACAAAAATGTTAAACAAAATATTTGACGTCCCAGTTGATGATGGTGTCCAAATGACTCTGTTAGGTTTCGATAATATTAGAGATAATGCAGATTATACAGGTATTAGAGTATCAATAGATGCGGCCCTTGACAGAACAAGGCAAACATTAAAAATAGACATTACCGCTGGTGATGCTATTACACCAAGAGAAATTGAATATAGTTACAAGCTACTGATAGAAGATAGAAACATAGCTATAATGACCTATAATATTGAAAGCGTTCTGGCAGAGAAGCTTGAGACAATATTGTCGCGCAGCATTACCAGCACCAGGATGCGCGATTATTATGATGTCTATATCCTTATGGCGCTTAAGAGTGATTTGATTAATAGGGATATATTTGCTTCAGCCTTTAAACAAACTACAAAAAAGAGAGGTAGCTATGGTCTGCTAATACAAAAAGGCCCTGAGAATATGAAGTCTATTAAAAACTCAGAAGAACTACACACACTCTGGAAAAGGTATCAGTCGAAAAATGCTTATGCTTCGTGTGTTAACTGGGAAGATGTACTTGCTAGCATTGAACAGCTTTACCAAAAAACATAACAAAAGACAGGTGGTGTTTCACCCGTCTCTGTGGCTGCGCAGGCTAACCGGGTAAGCAGGTTAGCCTATATTTACTTAATTGTATAGGAGCTCGACTGGATTGTTTCAATCCTCAGGGATCGGCCAAAAAGCAGTTCCCGCGATTGCTCTTCAAACAGGGCTGTGTCGGGCAGGTCTCCGTCTCCCAGGATGACCACGTATACTGTATTATCTGCAGTTTCGGCATTGACTGAAATAAGGCGATACCCTGTGTCCTCCAGCCATTCATTGCCCAGGCGGTAAACCCGCGCTGTAATAGTGTTATTAATAATCAGGGTATAGCTGGTATAGGTTAAAGGGATCATAATTATGAGCAGCGCCACAAGGGCGATTACAATTGCCTTGCGCTTAGCCCTGCTGGAGTAATCAAGTATGGCGACTTGCGAGAAGCCCATCAGGCCGAAAATAAGCGAACCGGTCAGTAAGATGGCCAGGTAGTTTGTAACGAAAAGCAGCAGGCTGCCTAAAGCCAGGCTGGTTTTACCGAGCGCCAGCAGAATTCCCACGTTGGCCAGGGGCGGCACCAGGGAAACTGCTATGGCTACTCCCGGCAGGGTATCAGATACATCCTTCCGCGAGATGGCAAAAGCCCCTGCGAAGCCTGTTGCCAGGGCTGCCAGCAGGTCCATCAACCGCGGGGCGGTCCGGATCATGATTTGATCTATGCTTTCCGGCTGGATTAAGCTGGCCATGGGTAAAGTGAGAATGAAGCCGACGGCAATTGCAGTTAGTATGCCGCCCAGGCTGACCAGAAGTGAGCTGGTTATTGTCCGGCGATCGCCGATACTGACACTGAAGGCCAGGCCCATGATAGGCTGCATCAGAGGGGCAACGATCATCGCTCCTATTACCACTGCCAGTGAATTTCCGAGCAGCCCAAATGTTGCGATTGAAGCGGCAAGGATAAGCAGGCAAAAAAAGCGGACCATCTTATATTTAATTATTGCCCCTTCGTAAAGCAGTAAATCCCTGACCCGTTTAACTTCGCTTTCATCAACGGGACCGCCGTGTATAATAGTGCCCAGTGTACTTTTCATTTTGGCTTATCCCTCCAGGCTAAAAAGTTACTTATTGTTAAAGGTCAACCAGCAGCCTGTTGGCCTCTGATTCTTCAATTGCTTTTCCCAGTTCTTCAACCGAGCTGATCAGTTCTTCAAGAACGGGTGACGGTTCAGGCAGATAAGTGCAGCTGCCCTCCAGCTCAAGCAGCTTTAAAACCCCGGTAATACTGATAGTACTGGCATCAGCAGCAGGCTGATAAATCAACACTTCAGGGCCGCCGTTAACTGCAGTTGCTGGAGGTGCAGTGCTGAGCAGGTTAACCCTGCATAAGCTTTCAAGAATTTCTTCAACTAAAAGTTCAGGTATTTTAAGCTGTGTTGAAACCTGGTGTGCGGATACGGGTGTGGGCGAATCTTCGTAGCCCTTCAGCAACCAGTGAAGGATATATAAAGATATTATTTTGCGGTTATAGGGGCTGATTTTTTCAGGCAGAAGTCCAAAACTGTACCGGTCCATATTCTGAGCGGCATGGGTTAGTTCTGCTCCGAAAAGAACCACGGCCCAGCTGATCTGCATCCAGATTAAAAGCAGGGGCAGGGCGGCAAATGAACCGTAAATAACTCCTAAACCGGCAGCGCCGATCTGGAATGTCAGGTAAACCCATTGAAGAAGCTGAAAAATGGTTCCGGCAATTATCCCGTTAATCAATGCCGGGTAAAAGTGCACCCTGGTATTTGGCATAATTATATACAGGAGTGTAAAAAGAAGCCAGATCAGCAGGTAAGGCGTTGCCCTGAAAGTAAATATTAATAACGGGTCTAGCAAGCTGTCCTCGAGTATTTGAATCCTGGCTGAAATAAACACTGTAAGAGCCCCGGCGGCAATGAACAGGAGCGGGCCAAGTAAGATGATGGCAAAATAATCTCTTAAACGGTGCAGCAGGGATCTGCCGTATGGCACCTGCCAGATCTGGTTAAACATTTTTTCAACCATGGTCATCAGCATTAATACAGTATAAATTAAGATACCCAGCCCGGTTAATGCAATTACCAGGCCGTCAATCTGGCTGAAAAATGTGTCGGTCAGGTCCATAACCCAATTAAGAACTTCCTCCCGGCC
>SKWE01000151.1 GCA_007129055.1 Syntrophomonadaceae bacterium | reverse complement strand
TAATGGTTATCGGTGGCATCCATGGTGATGAACCTGCCGGTTATCTAGCTGCAGATAGCATAAGCACCTGGGCTATTGACCGGGGTACCCTTATCGTATTACCACGGGCGAATATGCCTGCAATAGCAGAACGCTCCAGGAGCGCCGCAGGAAACCCGGATCTAAACCGTTCATTTCCAGGAAACCACGACAGTGATAATCCTACGGAAAGGCTTGCTGCACATATTAGTGATATAATCGTTGAACATGAGCCTCTTTGGGTTATTGACCTTCACGAAGCGCTACATTGTGAAAGACAATTCCCCGGCGCTTTGGGCCAAACCTTCATCTATCCCCGTGAAGGGTCTGATCTAGATTTAGTGTTGGAGCTTCTGAATGCTGTGAACAGGACAATTTATTCAAACGAACAACATTTTTTATTATTAAGGGGTGCTGCGGCAGGCAGTGCTCTTGAAACCGCTCAACTGCATGGAGCTGAATCTATCATTATTGAAACCTGTATGCAGATGTCGCTTGATGAAAGAGTTAAATATCATAGACAGACTGTATCCTCCCTGCTATACCTTCTTGGAATAACAGTATACTAAAAATTAATATATATAATTATCAGGACTTGCTAAGCCATAAATAGTTAGCGCCTGGCAGGTAAAGAGGTGGGGTATTGGACAGTAAAATTTTAAATGCCCTCTTTCGCGATCCGGTTATCAATCAACTTACTTCCGGAAAACCTTCGGCAGTTGGTAGAGCTCTGCCTGAAAGCCTTATTGCCCGGGTAATAGCATTTAAAGGAGATTTTGCTACCCTTCGCTGGGAGGGTGGTCAATTTACGGCATCTCTTAATGCCAGGGTAGTACCGGGAGAAACCTTAATGCTTCAATATAGTGGAGTCAAAAAAGGGCGCTCCCATTACAAAATTATGGCTCGTTTTACAGGCGATATTGATAATAGCGGGTTGGTAAATCGCGATGCCGGTGAACCGGTTCTATTTGGTCTCGTGCCTTCAGCTGGTGGCAAGCAGGGTTCGTCACCGGCCCTGGTACGGTTTTTCTCCGAGGGCAAAAATGATGCTGAAGACCTTTCCGAAGCGAAACCTTTACTTGAACTATTTCTGGACACTGAACATTTTGGCCTTGTACTGGTTAGGTTCTTTTATTACAAGGATAACCGCCTGGAGTGCCGCTTCATTGTTGAATCGAAAGAAGCCGGACTGGCCCTGCAGCGCGAAGCTGAAAAGATAATTGCGGAAAACGACGGAGGGAAGGGAACTTCCCGGGGTGAAATTATCCGTTGGTCAGTTGGCAACCTTCGTCAGATTACTGCTGAAGCGCTGCATAAGGGCGGAGCCAGTCTTAATACCCAGGCTTGAGAGGATCAGAAATGGCAGAAGAAAAACAGGGAAAGAATGATAAAATACGCAGGGCTGTAGCCCTTCACTATGAACCTTCTAAAAGTCAGGCGCCAACTGTCTCTGCTTCCGGTCGCGGCTGGCTTGCTGAAAGAATTATTGCCCTGGCCAGGGAAAACCGGGTACCAATAGTTGAAGATACAAACCTTGTGCAAATGCTTGGAAAACTTTCTCTGGGCGAAGAAGTTCCCAGGGAACTTTATGAGGCAATAGCAGCTATCTATGCATTTGTAATGGAAGCAGATCGTCGTAAGGGTATTGATTGAAGTTTAAACCAACATTTAATCTTTTTTGGAGGAATTACCAAATTAATAGCGAAATCTTAATTTTAGGTAAATATTAATTTATTAGAGGTTAACTTTAATTGAGGATGATTATTGCATAGCGAAAGTTAATGAGGAAGGAGCCCCAGGTGGTAGAAAAGATTGCTGTTGAAGATGTTTTTCGTCCCGGCGATAACGTGATGATTGAATACATCGACAGGGGCGGGGTAATAAAAAATTTTAAAACCAGGGTAGAAGATTTAGAAAATGCATTTCTTGTCCTGCAAATGCCGATTATCAGGCGTGCGCCGGTTAGGATCAGGGAGGGAGTAGAACTAACCCTTTGGCGCAAAGAAGATCGTAAAAAGCAGGCTTTCGTTACTAATGTTTACGTAATTGAAAACCGCTTGGGCAAGGTTTCCCTTCTAGTTTGCAGTAAGCCGAAAAAAATTACTGTTGCTTCAAGGCGTCGTTTTTTCAGGTGCAGTGTTAAAATGCCTTTTCAATATAAAACCGAGAAAAGCTCCGCCTCGGGGACTGTTACAGATTTATCTCTCAGTGGGCTTTATGCCCTTATAGATCCCGATCCGAATGTAAGAGAAGGGGCTTTACTTGAAATGACAATTGAGGTGCCTGGTGAATCGGATCTCAACCTGGTAGGTGAAATTATCAGGGCGCATAACCTTACAGGGAGTAAAGTGCTCGGAATAGCCGTTGATTTTCGTGAAATTACCGAGGGTATGCAGGATATTTTAAACCGCTATCTATTTCAGCGTCAGCGAGAGCTAATTATGAAAGGTGTTCTATTCAACGAAGAAAAAGATGATGATTTTGAAAGAGATGAAATCGTTATAGAATAGTGAATAATAAATGGAAAACCTGATATGGGGGTTGTGATATGAACATTTACGTTGCCAGGCAGCCGATTTTTGATCGGCGTCAAAAAGTTGTAGCATATGAACTGCTTTATCGAACCAGTGAAGATAATATAAATATTGAGAAAGACGGCAGCCTTGCAACTTCCGAAGTAATAACCACCAGCTTCCTCAATATCGGGCTTGATAAGCTTACCAGGAGAAAAAAGGCTTTTATTAATTTCACCAGGGAACTGTTAAACGACGATACCGCACTATTGCTGCCTAAAGAGTTTACGGCTATTGAGATAACAGAGGACATCGAAGCCGATGATGAAACCCTGGCATCGTGTAAAAAACTGAAAAAAGAAGGCTATACCCTGGCGTTAGATGATTTTAATATGAATTCAAACTGCATGAAGTTGTCTGAAATGACTGATATTATCAAAGTTGATTTTCAGGATGCAGATGAAGCTGCACGTGTCGACATCCTTGAGTATTTTAAAGGCAAAGGGAAAAAGTTTGTTGCCGAAAAGGTTGAAAATGTAAAAGAATACGGGGAAGCTATGAATGCCGGTTATGATTATTTCCAGGGTTACTTTTTTTGCGAACCGGCAATCATAATCGGCAAGGAGATTCCCAGCAACAAGATGCAGAATCTCCGTCTGTTGCAGGAGATATACCGGTCAGAAATGGATTTTGATCAACTGGAAGTACTTGTAAAACAGGATCCATCACTTTCGTATAAATTGCTGCGCTTCATAAATTCTGTTGCCTTTCCTCTCCGCTTTCCTATCAGATCAATACGCCAGGCGATGGCTTTGCTCGGCCAGAAGGAACTTGTTAAGTGGGCTTCCCTGGTTGCCCTACGCAATGTTGGCTATGATAAGCCCGATGAGTTAATAGTGACAGCAGTCTCCCGTGCCCGGTTCTGTGAATCTATGGCTAACGTGACTAACCTGCAGGATAGAAGTGCCGACCTTTTTTTGACCGGCCTTTTCTCATTGCTCGATACGTTTTTGGACCAGCCCATGGAACTGGTTTTAAAAGAACTGCCCCTGGCCGGTGAGATAAAAACCGCCCTTCTAGGTGAAGAAGGAGATTTTAAGGACATCCTTGACATGGTTTTACTATATGAAAAAGGGGCATGGGACAGGGCGTTTGAAATTGCTGCAAAAAAATATTGCCTTGACGAAGTTGAAATAATGTCTTACTACCTCGAATCGCTCGAACTTGCAGACCTGGCCTGGAAATAAAATTAACTATAAAAAGGCTCTCAATACTATTTGACAGCTTCCTGCCACCGTGTTATTACTATCATTGTG
>SKWE01000186.1 GCA_007129055.1 Syntrophomonadaceae bacterium | reverse complement strand
ACAGTGCAGGAATATCGCCGGCCGGGGTTAATCCAAATGCTGTGAAAGTAATGCATGAACTGGGTATTGATATCAGCAGCCAGACTTCCGATTCTATCAGTAAACAGCTGCTTGATAAGGCTGATATACTAATAACGCTGTGCGGCGATGCCCGCGAAAATTGCCCCTTCGTACCTGTAAAAGTTGAAAAGAGACACTGGCCGCTGGAGGATCCTGCCCGGGCAGATGGCTCCGAAGAGCAGGTTATGGAAAAGTTCAGGGAAGTACGTAATCAGATAAAGAAATATGTCGAAGATCTTATAGCGGAGTAGGTACCACTGTGAGTGTAAATTAACAGTTTATGCATGGACCGCTATGCCGCAGGGACGCTTACTCCATGACATGAATAGAATGTATATAATGAAAATGATCACAGAATATATATAATTTGATCCAGACCGGGCGGTTGTTATGCCCGGTTATTTTATTAATAGATTAAGCTTCTGCTGTGATATAATTAATTATTCATTTATAGCATATCATCGCTTGAAAACGAGGTGGTAAAATGGAACCAGGTTTAATTGCAGCTATTGTTAATCCGGCTTCTGCCAATGGGGCAACCTTGAAGCGTTGGCCGGAAATTGCCTCTGCTTTTGAAAAAGAAGGTATTCATTTTGCACACAGCTTTACGGAAGGCCCGGGCCATGCTACCGAGTTGACCAGGGATTACCTGCAGGGCGGTTATAACCTTGTTGTAACCGTAGGCGGTGATGGCACGGCAAATGAAGTTATAAACGGCTTCTTTTCAGGAAATGATCTGCTCAACAGGGATGCAGCATTTGGCTATATCTCTACTGGAACTGGTGGAGACCTGGGACGCACCATCGGAACCCCGAAAGACCCGCTAAACGCAGTTAGAAACCTTGTTAATAGTTCCATCCGTCCGCTGGATGTTGGTAAGGTTACTTACCTTGATAACCAGGGAAAGGAAGCTTTAAGATATTTTATTAATGTAGCAGGCCTTGGTTTAGACGGCGATACGGTAGACCGGGTTAACCGGACCAGCAAAGCGTTTGGCGGATTCATATCTTTCCTCTGGGGCACAGTAATTAGCGTGGTGCTCTATAAAAATAAAAAAATGAAAATAGTTGTTGATGGGCAAACAATTTGCAACGAACCAGTTACCACGGTGGTGGTTGGCAATGGCTGCTACTTTGGGGGCGGTATGTTTGCCCTTCCGCATGCTATAATGGATGATGGGCTATTTGACATTATTATTTTACACGATCTTAGTAAACTTAACCTCTTGGTCAGTTTGCCAAGGGTCTACAGGGGAACTCATCTCAGCCACCCCCGGATTACCAGCTTACGTGGTAAAAAAGTAGAAGTTTATTCAGATGAACTGGTGTTGCTGAATCTTGACGGAGAGCAGCCTGGAAGGGCGCCGGCAAAAATTGAGCTACTGCCTGGTGCAATAAACCTTAAAGGCTAAATTACTTTTCTTGACATGCTGATCGGCAAGTTTTATCATTAGATTTAATAGATTTGGTCAGTGTGGAATAGGATACTGTAGCATTTGATAACAACAAAAGGAGGCGTATTGCGCTTGCAAATAAAAGTTAACCTTGATAATGGGGAAGAAGCTGTATATCCTGAAGGCACAACTTGCATGGATTTATTCAAAGAAAAGAAAGCAGAAAACAGTAATCTGCTGGCCGTGCTGGTAGATGGACAGCAGTGCGACCTGCAGCGGCCGCTTCCTGAGGGTAGCCATCTGCAGTTTGTAGATTTTGATAATCCCCAGGGAGCAGATATATACAGGCACAGTGCCAGCCATGTGCTTGCCCATGCCGTGAAAAGGCTTTACCCAACAGCGAAACTGGGTATAGGCCCTGCAATTGAAAACGGCTTTTATTATGATTTTGAATTTGAAGAGCCTATATCTGCTGATGATCTTAAAACGATTGAAAAAGAAATGAAAAAAATTATAAAAGAAAGAAAGCCTATCCAGAGACGTGAAATGAGCCGGGAAGAGGCTTTAGCGTTTTTCAAGAAAAAAGGTGAAAAATACAAGCTTGAACTAATTAACGATTTACCAGATGATACTGTAATAAGCTGCTATGAACAGAACGATTTTATCGACCTTTGTGCCGGACCGCATCTTGCTCATACCGGTATGGTAAAAGCTTTTAAACTCACCGCCCTTGCCGGCGCTTACTGGCGCGGCGATGAGAAAAACCCCATGCTGCAGAGAATTTACGGTACTGCATTCCCGACCAAAGAGCGGCTGCAGCATTATCTTGACATGATCGAGGAAGCGAAAAAACGGGACCATCGTAAACTGGGTAGAGAGCTTGACCTGTTTAGTCTGCAGGATGAAGGCCCCGGATTTCCATTTTTACATAACAACGGAATGATTGTCTGGCAGGAACTAACCGATTTTTGGCGTGTTGAACATCGCAGGGCCGGTTACGAGGAAATAAAGACCCCCCTGATTCTTAACCGTACCCTTTGGGAGCAGTCGGGGCACTGGGATCATTACCAGGATAATATGTATTTTACAAAAATCGACGAGCAGGATTTTGCTGTTAAACCGATGAATTGTCCGGGGGCCATGCTTGTTTATCGCTCAAAAATGCATAGCTACAGGGATTTCCCCAGGCGTATTGCTGAAATGGGTATTGTGCACAGGCACGAGCTTTCCGGCACCCTCCACGGATTGATGCGGGTGCGCAGTTTCACCCAGGACGATGCTCATATCTTCATGCTTCCCGACCAGATTGAGGACGAAGTTTCCAGGATTATCGATCTGATGGATCTGTTTTACAGTGTATTTGGCTTTCAATATCGGATAGAGCTTAGTACCCGGCCTGAAAAGGCGATGGGTGCTGTAGAACTGTGGGATAAAGCGGAAAAACTGCTGGAAAAAGTACTTGTCGATCGGGAAATTGACTTCAAAATTAATGCCGGTGATGGTGCTTTCTATGGCCCGAAAATTGACTTTCACCTGGAAGACTGCCTGGGTCGCAGCTGGCAGTGTGGGACTATTCAGCTCGATTTCCAGATGCCCGAAAAATTTGATTTGACCTATATCGGTGAAGATGGAGATAAACACCGTCCCGTCGTCATCCACAGGGTGGTTTATGGTTCAATGGAAAGGCTGATGGCCCTGCTCATTGAACATTACGGCGGAGCTTTTCCAACCTGGCTTGCTCCTGTCCAGGTAACAGTACTCCCCGTAACCGACAGGGCGCATGAATATGCCGGCACAGTACACGAAAAGTTGCTGCAGGAAGGTTTCAGATCAGCCATAGACAAACGCAATGAAAAAGTGGGTTACAAGATAAGGGAAGCACAGGTTAACAAGATACCTTACATGCTGATTGTTGGTGATCGTGAAGTTGAAAGCGGCCAGGTGGCAATCAGGCACCGTGACCAGGGTGACCTTGGGCCGGGTGAACTTGATAGTCTCATTGTTAAAATGAGAGAAGAAGTTGACAAAAAAATAATTTGACCGGATTGTATTTATCTGGTATAGTTAGTTCTGTAAAATATAGGTTGTCAAAGCAGAAGCCACCGCTTCTCACCCTGAGGCGATTTTTATGCTACCAGGGTTGTCCATAGAATATGGGATATCAAGAGCAGGTGGAATACGCCTGCTCTTTAGTTATTTTAGGAGGTGAAAAGCGATTAGTAAAAATTTGTTCGTGAATGAACAAATTAAGGCCCGTGAGGTTCTGGTCGTAGATGCTGATGGAACTCAACTGGGAGTTATGAAAACTGATGAGGCGCTTGCGCTTGCGCAAGAGAAAAAGCTTGACCTGGTAAACGTTGCCCCCGGGGCGCGTCCGCCAGTTTGCCGGTTAATGGATT
>SKWE01000105.1 GCA_007129055.1 Syntrophomonadaceae bacterium | reverse complement strand
TGTTTTCACCTCCGCCACCATTATCAAGAGCACCTGCCAAGGCATCCCGAACCGCATTAATTATGCCTTCAGCGCTTCGTGTTGCCCCGGTTTGAGTATCTACATCCAGGTCCTGCTCTTCTAAAATTCTTTCGGGAATCAGGGGATTAGAATCCCTGAAATATTCAGGAGTATCATCGTGTTCAAGAACTTCCACTGAAACTATCGTTCCAGCCTCTAAAACCACTTCCACAACAATGGTACTCTTAAAACCATCAGCGCTGCCCTGGTAAGTTCCATCGGGCACCGCGCTAATATCAATTTCTTCCGGTTCTTCTTCCGGAACATCTTCCACTCCATTTACAATACCTGAAGCTTCAAGAAGGGCGTTCCGGACAGCATCTAAAATACCCTGGGCACTGGCAGTCGCCCCGGTAGCAACATCAACATCGAGATCTTGTTGCTCAATGATGCGCTCCGGAATCAGGGGATAAGATTCAATAAAGTAAGTTGGGGTTTCCTCATGGTCTAAAACTTCGATGGAAATAATCTCTCCACCGGAAAGTTCAACTTCAACCTCTATCGGACCCATGAAACCCTGGGCGCTTCCCTGGTATACCCCATCGGGCACAGATGTAATATCTAATTCAACAGCTTCAACGCCAAGAAAATTCATGGCGACAACATTCACTGTTTGCCGGATCGCATTAATCATAGCTGCGCTGCTGACTGTTGAACCGGTAATTATATCAACATCCTGTCCGGCAGTGATTGGGTCTTCGAAGCTTTTGCCAATAAACTGTTCCTTAAATGAATCCCTTTCAATAACATCACCAATACCCGGTGTTTCTGTGTGAGACACAATTCTTACGCCTATAATTTCGCCTTCATCACTGACAGCCAGGTTGAAAAGTATTTCCCCATCATAGCCCATGGCAATTGCCGTGGCCATAATACCCATTAGACCGCCATCATCATCATATATAAGGTCAAACTGTCCTTCGTCCAGGTTTTCCGTATCAAAACTGTCAAAACCGGGGAAGAATTCTTCCAGCGCTTTACGATAATCTTCTTCCTGCCTGGCCGTTATGATAGGATCTGTCAGGTTATAAAAAGCAGTTAAAATTGCTGCAGATACAATACCAACAATTGCCAGGGTTAAGGATAAACGTATAATATCACGCATTTTTCTTCACCCCCCCGAACTGCTTTGGAACTGTAAAATTATCAATAATAGGGGTAACTGCATTCATAAGTAAAATTGCATATGTAACCCCTTCCGGCAGGGCTCCCCAGATCCTGATTAGCATGGTAATCAGACCGCAGCCGATGCCGAAGATTAATCTTCCAACCGGAGTCACCGGGGTTGTTACCATATCGGTGGCCATAAAAAGCGCGCCAAGCATAACGCCACCGGCCAGGACATGAAATAACCCGGTCATCAGGTGGTTATCATAAAAACCGCCGCCAAATATAACACCCATTACAAAAACAGTTCCAAGGTATCCCAGCGGTATACGCCAATCTATATGGCCCTTGTAGTAGAGCCAGGCGCCACCCACCAGCAGGGCCAACGCTGAAGTTTCACCAAGGCAACCGGGAACAGTCCCGATAAATAGCTGAGTCAGGCTGTATGAGAGCGCTTCGCCTTGCCCCGCCAGGGCAGTTGCCCCGGTTACAGCAGATACATCAGCCCCGAAAGCAAATGGCTGAGGTGGCGACCAGACATTTCCTGCCAGATAACCGCCCCATGAAACCAAAACAATCGCCCGCCCAACCAGGGCAGGGTTAAATATGTTGTAACCGATTCCACCAAATACCTGCTTACCGATGATAATCGATGCTGCAGCTCCAACTACAACCAACCACCAGGGTGGCGAAGGAGGCAGGACCATGGCAAATAAAAGTCCTGTAACTGCCGCACTCCCATCATTAAAAATATCTTTCTTGCGAAGCCAAAGCGCTTCAACAAGCATTGCTGTAACTACTGATATAACCATTGTTATCAAGGCCTGGTAACCAAAAAGGAGAACTGCCATCAGGGCTACCGGGAAAAGAGCAATTAAAACATCTGTCATGACGCTCTGCACAGATTCGATAGAGCGCACATGAGGAGAAGATGAAACTATCATTTTTTTATCCATTTACATTACTTCCCTCCCTTGCACAACCAATTACTTTTTATTAGCTTTTGCTATTTCCGCTTTTGCTATTCGTATCCACTGAACCAAAGGGATTTTTGAAGGACAAACAAAAGCACAGCAACCACATTCAAAACAGTCCATGGCGTGCAGCTTCTCTGCCTTTTTGAACATTTCATGTTCTGACGCCAGGGCAATTGAAGTTGGCAGTAACTGAACCGGGCAGTGATCCACACATTTGGCGCAGCGGATACAGGGACTGCTTTCCGCCAGGTATACATCTTCTCCGGTTAATGCCAGTATTCCGGAAGTCCCCTTGATGACCGGAATATCCGGGCTCGGTTGAGCCAGGCCCATCATGGGTCCACCAATTATCAGTTTCACTGTTTCTTCCTTTAAGCCCCCGCAGTGTTCCAAAACATCGCTGACAAGTGTTCCAACCCTTACCATTAGATTTTGAGGACGGTTAATTCCTGATCCGGTGACTGTCAAGACTCTTTCCACCAGTGGTTTGCCTTCCCTGACAGCATTGGTTATAGCCACTGCTGTTCCCACGTTATGGTTTACTACTCCCACGTCGAGAGGCAGGCCACCTGCCGGAACTATTCGGCCGGTAGTAACCTGGATCAGCATTTTTTCCGCACCCTGCGGATACTTGGTATGGAGTGAGGCTACAGTTATATTATCCTCGCCTGCAACTTCCTGCTCTAACACTTTCAGTGCATCGGGTTTATTATCTTCGACACCGATAACACCCTTTTCAGCGCCAAGCGCTTTGATCATCATTTTCAAGCCAAAAACAATTTCTTCCGGATTCTCAAGCATAACCCTGTGATCTGCGGTGAGGTAGGGTTCACATTCCGCACCGTTAATTACAACAATGTCGATCTTTTTTTCCGGTGGGGGAGAAAGCTTTACATGTGCCGGGAAAGTCGCCCCTCCCAGGCCGACAATGCCGGCTTCCCTTACGATTTCCCTTATTTTTTCCGCAGTCAGGTTATCCGGGTTCCCGGCTGGTTTAATGCTATCATCCCACTTTTCTTCTCCGTCAGACTCTATCGTTATGGCTTCAACAGGCCGTCCCAGGGGATGATTATAAGGTCCGATAGCTGTGATTTTACCCGAAACAGAAGCGTGGATTGGTGCAGAAACAAAGCCACTGCTTTGAGCGATTTTTTGGCCAATTTTCACTTCCGTGCCTACTTCAATCGACTCCAGTGGCTCACAGGGTGCACCAATATGCTGCTGTAAAGGGATAACCACTTTTTCAGGAGCTTTCATCGCGGTTACCGCCATGGTTGCTGTCAACTCTTTGTGGTAATCGGGATGGATACCTCCTTTAAAAACAGTGCTACCCATATATATTATTCACCCTTTCTATAAATAAATGACTAACTACTCTACAGCGAAACTTTTTTTATTTAACAGAAACCGCTAAACCATAACAACGTTTAGTTCATAACCTTTCGCTGTAGCATTAATTTATAAACACCTACTACCTTTTCGAGAAATGTCGCTAAAATCCTGCAAAAAGTTAAGCATTAAATAGCTGCTAAATGAAGATTCAGCTGCTTGTTCCCATTTTTTTTTGCCAGTAGGCGCGCACATCACTTACAGTGTATAAAGAGCCTGTTACCAGAACCGCATCTTCGGGCCCGGCAATCTCTAAAGCCAGGTCAATAGCCCGGCCATGTTCATCTATAACATGGTAATCCTTAGCCAGGTTTAAATGTTTAACTGCAAAGTCTGCCAGTTCTGCCGGCTCAGCAGCCCTGGGCAGTGTTGGCTTTGTAAAAACGACTGTATCTGCAAGGGGCAGAATGTCACTTAGCATAGCCCCGGTATCTTTGTCTGCCAGCATGCCAACCACTATAATTAGCTTCCTGTAGAAAAAATAATCGGGCAGTGACTCAGAAAGTTTCTTCATCGCTGCCGGGTTATGAGCCCCATCCATGATCAGCAGCGGTTTTTTATCTAACAGTTCCAGCCTTCCGGGCCAACTTGTATCTTTAAGTCCTTTCCTGATGGAGCTTTCATCAACCAGGATATTTTCTTTTTTTAACAGCTCAAGTGCAGCGAGCGCTGTCCCTGCATTCATA
This sequence comes from Syntrophomonadaceae bacterium, assembly GCA_007129055.1. Taxonomy (GTDB): domain Bacteria; phylum Bacillota; class Dethiobacteria; order DTU022; family DTU022; genus SLQM01. The sequence goes on along the minus strand of SKWE01000105.1, from coordinate 9,553 downwards.
ACCTGGTACGCGCCCCTGAGCGGAATGAAAAGATCTTTTAGCTGCATCTCAAAACCGTTATAATCAAGAAACTGACCTTCTTCGGCAATCCGGCCCTGTACGGCAAAAGGTTTTTCCACATTTCCAGCTTTAATCTCTGCAGGTATATATGATACCCTGTTGAAGGGCGCCTTAAGAATATCGCAGCGATCCCGAAACAGCTTAAGAACCGTTTTATTCTCAGCGGCCGTAAGCAGGGGTCTTCCTTCCTTAATGATTCCCGCTTTTTCAGAGGCAATGGCTTCAATTGTATCACCAAGGACATCTGTGTGTTCCAGGCTGATATTTGTAATGACACTTAAAAGAGGATCTACCACATTTGTAGCATCCAACCGACCGCCCAGACCAACCTCCAGAACTACCAGGTCCACACCCTGACGGGAAAAATAGGTTAATGCAAGGGCCGTCACAACTTCAAATTCCGTCATAGGCCCCAGCCTGGGGTCGCTGCTGATTTTTTCAACCAGCGGGCGTACCTCATCAACAAGCTCAACAAGTTGACCGTGATCAATATCACTGCCGTTTACAGCCATGCGGTTGGTAAAAGATAGAAGGTATGGAGAAGTATAAAGTCCTATTCGGTACCCTGCAGAACGCAGGGCAGAGGCCAGCATTGCCGCTGTTGAGCCCTTTCCGTTAGTGCCGCCGATATGAACAAACCTCACCCGGTGATGGGGGTTGTCCAGCATTTCCAGCATAACTGTTATTCTTTCCAGTCCCGGCCTGATTCCAAAGCGGCCCAACCCGTGAATCCATTCCAGGGCTTTCATATAAAGCTGTTCTTTATCCATCTGTTATTTAAGCTCCCCTAATCTTTGCCGCAGCTTTGAAAGCTTACTATCCTGTTCATCGCGGCGCGCTCTTTCCTTGCTAACCACTTGAGGAGGAGCTTTTTTGATAAATTCTTCGTTGTTAAGCTTCCCTTCGGTTCTTTTTATCTCTGAAAGCAACTGTTCAACTTCTTTTTCCAGGCGGGCAGTTTCCGCTTCAATATCAACAACACCCTCCAGGGGCAGGTAAACCTCAACCCCTTCGCTGATAATTGCTGTCAGGGCCTGGTCCGGCTTGGCTGCTTCCGGTTCTATGGTCACCGGTTCGGCAAAAGCCAGTTTTGCCAGGTGCTGACGTTCCTGGTCAAGACAGACAGCAGCTCTATCACCTGCCCTGATTGTTACGGCAGTTTTATTCCCCGGGGCAAGCTGAACCTGGCTTCTCAGGTTCCTGATTGCACGGACAACTTCCTGGAACTGTTTCATATCGTAAGCTTCATCGGGAAAAGACAACTTGCCGGATACAACAGGCCACTTGGCCACAACCAGGGACTTTTCTTCCCTGTTGGGCAGCTGCTGCCATATTTCCTCGGAAATAAAAGGCATAAAAGGATGCAGCATGCGCATCACGCCGTCAAGCAGGTATACCAGCAGGCTGCGGGTTCGCTGCTTATCCTGCACAGCTTTTTCACTGTTCTCCTTGATGTAGAGATAGTGCTTGCTCATCTCCAGGTACCAGTCGCAATAGTCATTCCATAAAAATTCGTAGACCATGCGGGCAGCTTCTCCCAGTTCATACACTTCAAGAGAGCTGTTTACTTCTTTCAAGGTTTCTGTATAGCGGTGCAATATCCAGCGCTCTGCCCTGTTCAGGCTCTCTATATCGCGCTCCGGCTCAAAAGCCGGGAAACTTATTTCATCTTCACCTTCATCTTTAAGGTTCATCAGGACAAAGCGAGATGCGTTCCAGATCTTGTTGGCAAAATTCCGGCCCGCCTCAACACTTTCCTGTCGGAAACGTTGATCGTTTCCCGGAGCCTGGCCTGTAACCAGGGTAAAACGCAGCGTATCGGCACCATAGCTTTCTATTACCTCAAGGGGGTCAATTCCATTTCCAAGAGATTTGCTCATTTTACGCCCCTCAGCGTCCCTTACCAGGCCGGTTATATATACTGTATGGAAAGGGACTTCCCGCAGAAATTCCAGGCCCATAAACATCATCCTGGCAACCCAGAAATAGATAATATCATAGGCGGTAACCAGTACAGAGGTGGGGTAGAAATGTCCCAGGTCCGGTGTTTTTTCGGGCCAACCGAGGGTAGAAAATGGCCACAGGGCAGAACTGAACCAGGTATCCAGAACATCGGGATCCTGCTCAAGTTTACTGCTTCCGCAGGCCGGGCAGTTTTCGGGATCACGGTAATCAACAATTACTTCCCCGCAGGCGCAATACCAGGCAGGTATTCTGTGGCCCCACCAGATCTGGCGTGAAATACACCAGTCACGTATATTTTCAACCCAGTTATGATAGATCTTCGTAAAGCGGGGCGGAACAAAAACTGTTCGCTCATCTTCCACCGCCTTCAGAGCCGGTTCGGCAAGAGGTTTCATTTTTACAAACCACTGCCTCGATATAAGGGGTTCAACAACCGTGCTACAGCGCTGGCAGCGTCCCAGGGAATGCTCATGATCCTCAATCTTTTCAATTAAACCGAGCGCTTTTAGGTCTTCAATCACCTTTTTGCGGCAGTCATAGCGATCCAATCCCTGGTAGGGGCCTGTTGCTTTAGTCATTTTGGCATCTTCATCAATCGCCTTGATTACTTCCAGGTTATGACGCTGGCCGATGGCAAAGTCATTCGGATCGTGGCCGGGGGTAACCTTTACAGCACCGCTGCCAAATTCGGGGTCCACGTAGTCATCAGCAACAATAGGAATTTCCCGGTCGAGCAGGGGAAGAGTTACCTTTTTATCATGTATATTTTTATAACGCTCATCTTCCGGATGAACGGCCACTGCAGTATCACCAAGCATCGTTTCCGGGCGGGTTGTAGCTACTGTTATTGATCCGCTGCCATCTGTAAAAGGATAGCGGATATGGGTTATGTTAGAAGTTTCTTCTTCATGAACAACTTCAATATCAGAGAGAGCCGTGTGGCAGCGGGGGCACCAGTTAATCATGTAATCCCCGCGGTAGATCAGCCCCCGACGGTAAAGGTCAACAAAAACCTTGCGGACGGCCCTGGAACAACCTTCATCCATGGTAAAGCGTTCCCTTGACCAGTCACAGGAGACACCCAGCCTGTAGAGCTGTTTTGTTATCCGGGCATGGTAAGTATCTTTCCAGTCCCAGACCTTTTCCAGGAAAGCTTCGCGTCCCAGGTCCTTACTGCTGATGCCTTCCTCCGCCAGGTGTTTTTCGACAACATTCTGCGTCGCAATACCGGCATGATCGCAACCCGGAAGCCAGAGGGTGTCAAAGCCCTGCATTCTTTTCCAGCGAATCAGAATATCCTGGATTGTATTGTTTAGGGCGTGGCCCATGTGTAATGAACCGGTAACATTGGGAGGGGGAATTACTATGGTATAAGGGGTTAACTCTGTATTTCGGGCAGCCTTGAAATATTCACCATCAAGCCAGAACTGGTAGAGTCTTTCTTCTACTGCAGCCGGATCATATGCGGGGGACAGTGTTGTTTCAGACATTATTTCACCTCAGTATTTAAAATCGTTCCGGGCAGTTGCCTTTACAATTATACTTTGGGCTTTTGGCAAATACAAGGCAAAAACTGAATCTATTTCTTAACATCCCAGTAGAGGGCATTTATAAACTGCTTAATATTGATCCTGGTTTTGCTGGGCATATCCTGGGCCTGTTCTATTTCCTTCATTCTCAGCCTCAGCTCTCCAAAATCAAAGAATTTGGGCCCATATCTCTCAAATGTAGGGTTATTGTAGTCATCAATGCCAAGTGCGGCAATATGTTCCATGGCATGCTTAATCGCCCTGCGCACTCTCTGTTCTATAGCCCTTACATCAGTTTTCTTATCTTCCTCGCGCAGGTATTTTTTTTGCACTGCCTGGTATAAATCTTTTAAGTGCCGGTATTCTCCAAGGTATTTTTCAATATCAGGAACAGAATTTAGGAAAAGAATTACCTGGACCAGGTCATGACTGCCAGGTTCACCGATCAAACCCAGGTCGGCAAGAATCTCCCTGGTTCTCTCCCTTATAGTATCCTGATCAAGATTACCCTGTGCCGGATTACCTGCAGCCCTGCCTCCACCGCTTATATGGTCAAGGGCTGCCATCGACTCCCTCATCTGTTCCAGTGAGCGTTCCATTTTAAGCCGTTCAATAACTCCCCTGATTACTGCTATAACCTCAACCTTGTTTATGGGTTTGTTGATATAAAACTCTATTCCTGCTGCATAAGCCTGGGCAACCATTTCTTTTTTTTCAACCTGGGAAATCATGACGATCTTTCCACGAAACTGGCGCTTACGCAGCTGTTCAACTATTTCTATTCCATCCTTCCCTGGCATTAGAAGATCTATAAGTAGAATATCGGGTTGGTGATAAATTATTGTACCCACCACGTTACCGTGCCCATCGGGCAGTTCGCCTATCACTTCTCCCAGCTGTTCATCCTCGATTATCTGGGCCAGGATCCGCCGGCAGACAATATCATCATCCAGTATAAAAAAAGTAAATTCCATTTTTATCCCCCGGTCAGACTTGAAACTGGAATTAAAATAATAAAACATTTTTCAAGCTGCTTTTCCCGAAAACAAACCCTGCCCTGAAAATTTTCGACAAGCCCTTTTACGTAAGCCAGGCCAATCCCTGTTGAAGGAACCCCTTCGGTTGAAAACTTGGTAGTAAAGCCAGGTTCAAAAATCAGGGCCCGGTCGCGCTCTTTTATCGGTTCCCCGTTATCACAGACATACACCCTCAGGATCTTACCCTTCATCCTTACCCTGAGACGCACATAACCTTCTGCGGGTATGGCCTCAACCGCGTTTGAAACCAGGTTGTTTAGAATAGCCAGAAGCGGATAAATCTGCTCAACTTCCAGGTCTTCTTCAATCTGCAGGTTGAACTGAACCATTTTCTCAAGGCTCTGGCTATAGCTGCGGTTGGTTTTGATCACCAGGTCCAGAAGTTCAGACAATTTCATGACCGGTTTCTCTTTCCTGATCTTTAAAACTTCCCCCAAACCGGCGAGAATACGCATGGTATCCTTTTTAACTTCATGGACCTCTTCAGCTACCTGCAGGGCTTCTTTTTCCAACGATCTGTTTTTCAGTTTTAATTCTTTCAGCTGTTTATGTAAATTATAGCTTTTCGCCATGATATTTTCTATGTTTTCCATAGATTTTTGCATATAAAAAAGCTCATCGTAGAGCTCTGAGGCAACAATGAGCATTTTTTCATAGCTGACTTTCTCCTGCTCGTCTAAAACCATTGTTTTTTGAAACTGGCTGATATAGACAAGGCTGATGACAAGGAAAACCTGTACAGCCGACATAGCAATCAGGATAATCAGGTTATCCAGGGCTAGAATTTCATCATAAGGCACTCTTACCAGGGCTTCGGAAAGGTTCGATACAGTTATAGCAATACCCAGGACCAGTAAAAGCGGCAGTGAATACCTGCGGGTTCCCTTCCTCACTCCCCCGATCCTTAAAATAATTGATAGTACTAAAAAATAGATCACCCCGGAATACTGGTGAGCCATCATAAAAGTAAAATATTCACGGGGCAGCCAGAAAAAGTAGTCCAGCCCCACCCTTAGAAGAAGCGTAGATATGGCAACAAGCGCCGCTGTAGGAATAATAAGAAGATGACTAAGGCTAAGAATAGCATAAACGAAGACAACCGTACCGATAGAAAATCGAAAAGGGCCGATATCGGTAACTATAAAGAGTTCTGTAGCAATTACAGTTACTACAACAACCAGTATTACTCTTTTATTGAGGGGTTTGAGCAGATACTCCGATATCCTGCCCTGTACCTTCCTCGTACAGGCGATAACCCAGGTCAAAAGCCTCTTGATTGAGCTCACCACTTCCCTTGGGCGCCATCTTGTAAATGCTATCCCTGAAAATTTCACGGTCAACAAGCCCGGTAGCAGCATTAATAACGCCAAGAGCCAGCATGTTCGCTACAACTTCTTTACCCAGCTGTTCCCTGGCTGCACGGGTAATGGGAAAAGCCTGCACCTTGTACTCATCGCTATATGAACCGCTGACAAAAGTTGAATCAATAATAATTGTACAATCCGGCTTCACCTTGGGCATATATTTATTAAAGGAAGCCTGGTTCATGCATAGTAGAACTGTTGGAGTGGTAACCTTGGGGTACTCTATTGTATCTATATCAATGATAACCCCTGACATACTGGCGCCGCCCCTGGCTTCCGGCCCGTAGGATTGTGTCTGAACAACATTTTTATTATCATTAACTGCAGCATTGGCAAGGACGATTGATGCCAGTATCAGGCCCTGCCCGCCGGCGCCGGTTAATAATATTTCCTGTCGATTTGCCAAAACTATTCCTCCCGCCTCTCAGGCATTTTCTTTAGTGATTGACTTATGGTATTCTTCGGAGAACTCAGGTGCTTCCTCCGAAAAGAGGACTCCCGTAATGGTTTTATCTTCAAGCTCAGCCGCTTCCATAGACGAAGCTTTTTCCACGGATATACTGCTATCTTTCATATCACGAAGCATTTCTACTGCCCCACCCAGTTTATTCCGGCGGCCATAGGCAATCGGGCATGGAGAAAGAGCCTCTATCACAGAGAATCCTTTGTGTTTGGCACCTCTTGTTATCAGTTGCTCCAGCTGCCTCGGTTGGGCCGCGATACCTCTTGCTCCAAAAGTTGCTCCTGCACCCCTGGCCAGTTTCAGTAAATCAAATTCCCTTTCAAGGGTGCCGCGGGGAGCAGTTGTCGCTTTTTTACCGGCAGGGGTTAAGGGAGAGTGCTGTCCTCCGGTCATACCATAAATATGGTTGTTAACTATTACTGCATTTAAATCAATATTCCTTCTGGCAGAATGGATAAAATGGTTACCCCCAATGGCACTGCAATCTCCATCACCCATAATAACAAAAAGTTTCAGCTCTGGACGGGCCATCTTCAAACCCGTGGCAAAAGCAAGTGCCCGACCGTGGGTTGTATGCAGTGTATTAAAATTCAGGTAACCCGCTGCCCTTGAAGAACAACCAATTCCTGATACGATTACCACATCTTTCTGGTCAAAATCAGCCCGTTCGATAGCCCTTACCAGGGCTGCTGTTACAATCCCGTTTCCACAGCCAGGGCACCAGATATGCGGAAGTTTTTTTGTCCTTAAAAAATCCTGGGTTAACTGTTCTATGACAGCCACCTCCCAACTTCTTCGGAAATCTGATCCGGGTTTATCATTTCACCATCGTAGCGATTCAGCGGAACAACTTCCGCCTTTCCACGGGCGTATCGTTCGACTTCTCCTACGATCTGACCCATATTCATTTCAGGAACGATAATCACGTCCACCTGTTCGGCCAAAGCTTCTATTTCTTTGTCCGGGAAAGGCCAGACAGTTTGCAGGCTAAGCAAACCTACGGGAAGCCTGTTCTGCCAGTATGCTTTCTTAACCACAGCCCTTGCGGACCGGACAGTGCACCCGTATGCAACTATAGCCACACGCGGCTCTTTATGGCCGATATAGTTTGTAAACATAATTTCATCGCGGTATTTCTTCAGTTTGTTATGAATTCTATCCAGGGCTCTCTCTACCTGCGGCGGATCGCCGGTGGGGAAACCGTACTGGTCGTGAAAAAGACCTGTAACATGATAGTAATGGCCAAACCCAAACGGCACCAGCGGGGTTAAGCCTTTCTCATCATAGGGCTTCCAGTCGGAAGGAACATTACTGCTCGATTTTTCGACCATTAATTTTCCTGTTTCAGGAATTGTAACCTTTTCCCTCATGTGTCCGATTACTTCGTCAAGCATAATTAAAACTGGTTGGCGAAGTTTTTGGCTAAGGTTTACCGCTGCAATGGTTAAATAATACGTTTCGTAAACCGAAGCCGGAGAAAAAGCAATTACGGGATGATCTCCATGAGTGCCCCAGCGGGCCTGCATCATGTCACCCTGGGCGGGAGCGGTTGGAACACCGGTACTGGGCCCCATACGCTGCACATTGACTACCACGCAGGGGATTTCTGCCATAATGGCATAACCAAAATTCTCCTGCTTCAGGGAAAACCCGGGACCACTGGTAGCGGTAATCGCTCTCATGCCACCGATGGAAGCACCAATTACTGCAGCCATTCCTGCTATTTCATCTTCCATCTGAATAAAAACACCGCCGACATCAGGCAAACGGACAGCCATTTGCTCTGCAACTTCTGTCGATGGTGTTATAGGGTAGCCGGCATAAAAACGAACACCGGCATGAATAGCACCTACAGCGCAAGCTTCATTGCCTTGCATCAGAACCGGTTTGCTCTCCGGCATTGCTATTTAGCCTCCTCTTGACAAGAACAATTGCAAAATCCGGGCAATAAGTTTCACATATGCCGCAGGATGTACAACTGCTCATATCTTTCTCTGCTTTTCCTTCTTCATCAATAAAAAGAGCTTCCTTTGGACAGAAAGCTATACATATACCGCATCCCTTACACCATTCACGATTTATCTGAAGATCGGTGTCAGAGCTTTTTCTTTTAGCTTGAGCCAAGGTATATATCTCCTCCTAAAACTTACAAATACAACACCGCTTATGATTCTATACTTCAGCCTACCAGAAGTGACAGGAAGTAACTAAAATTCATACCGAATTATAAAAATTTTCTACTAAACCCAATCAAAAGCCCTGTAATTATTATATCGACATCGGTTTTAGATTATTAAACCTGCATATTCTTTGACTTTATGCCGGGGACAGTATACCACATAACAGCCCCGGCATAAAGCATAGTCTGACTTTTTATGACCTGTGGGTTCCGTTGCTTAACCAGCCCCTGTAATGCATCGCTTCTGCCAGGCGCTGGGTAGAATACATGTAAGCGCCTGTGCGCATATCAGAACCTACACATTTTTCACAGTAGAATTTATATACCATCTTAAAGGCCTCTGTCATTTTTTCTTCAAGACGGCGGTTTACGGTTTCTAAATCCCAGCGGAAACCGTAGTTGTTCTGGACCCATTCAAAATATGAAACGGTAACTCCACCGCTGTTAGCCAGGATATCGGGAACTACAAGAACCCCTTTCTCTTTTAATATCTGGTCCGCTTCGGGGGTTGTAGGACCGTTTGCCCCTTCAATAACTATTTTTGCCTTTACGTTATCAGCATTGCCGTTGTTGAGCTGGTTTTCCAGGGCAGCGGGGATCAGGATATCGCAGTCAATAGTCAGCAGTTCTTCATTGGTGATCTCCTCTGCATCTGCAAAGCCTTTTACAAAACCAGTTTTTTCAACATGATCAAGCAGCTTGAAAATATCCAGGCCGTTTTTGTTGTAAAGCCCTCCGCTGACATCACTTACTGCAATCACCGGACACCCAACTTCTGCAAAAAGAATAGCAGCATTGCTGCCCACATTACCAAAACCCTGTACAGCTACGCGGGCATCCTCGAGGGGAATATCAAGTGCCTTGGCTGCTTCACGACCAACAAAGAAACATCCCCTGCCTGTTGCTTCGTTTCTTCCCACACAACCACCTACGGCAAGCGGTTTGCCTGTAACAAC
>SKWE01000013.1 GCA_007129055.1 Syntrophomonadaceae bacterium | reverse complement strand
TAGTCCCCAGGGCAATATAGGCTTTTTTCAATTATCTACTCTCCATTATATATAAGATAGAAACTTGTAACACACATCAAATAGAAGCCTGGGCTGCTACTTTTTGCAAAGAATAATTACACCACGGAAATTAAAACCGGTTAACATATAACTATAGCGAGCATCAAGTGAGCATATTAGCAGTATCGGCGAAGCAAAGACTGAAGCAGGCCGGCCCGCACGGACGCGGGCCGCCGAGAGCCGGGTTACGGATGACGCGTCTCGAGGGCAGCCTAAGCGGAAGCCTGAAGCTGAGCCGGAATAGTGCTGTGCGAAAGATCAGCGAGCAAATGGTTCATATGTTTACCGGTTTTAATTATATTTATTTGGCTCTGCTCACCACGACACTGACCCCGCCCTGGACGCCGGGAATGGGTGGGTTTGGTTTACGCACTTCAATAGTGGCTTCAATAATTCCCGGTATGGTTAATAGCTTATCAGCTATGCGGCAGGCCAGGGTTTCAAGCAGCCTGCATGAAGGGCCGTACATAACTTCTTCTGCAATCGATACCGCTTTCCTGTAATCCGGTACACTATCGATGTGATCTTCACTATGCCCGGAGAGGTCCACCCCAATTTCCATACTGACCTGGAACTCCTGGCCCAGGGTCTGTTCTTCAAGCAGAACTCCATGATAACCGTAACAAATTATTCTTTCCACAATAATTCTATCCATAGTAATTTACCTCCGCACCATTGCATCAGTCATTTTTGCAACCCTGCTCATTTCTTTCACATCATGAACCCTGACAATATCAGCGCCAGCTGCAATACCATAAGCAACTGTAGCGGCAGTTCCTTCCACTCTTTCCTCCACTGGCAGATCAAGAGTTTTTCCGATCATTGATTTTCTCGATGTGCCTAACAGCAGTGGGTAACCAAGGTTACAAAAAGAAGAAAGCTGCTTCATTACTTCTAAATTCTGTTCAAGATTTTTGCCGAAGCCTATTCCGGGGTCTATAATAACCTGGCTATCTTTTAACCCAGAACGGTAAGCTATATTAATAGATTCTTCAAGTTCTAAAATAATATCCGGGATTAAATCATCATAATCCGTGTTGTCCCTGTTATGCATCAGGCATACTGGCACGTTATAATGAGCTGCTACTTTTCCAAGTGCTCCGCTCTTTTTAAATCCCCATACGTCATTTAGCATTTCCACACCGGCGCTTAGAGCCTTTTCGGCCACGGCAGCTTTATAAGTATCTATTGATAAAGGGTTCTTGAAAGTGGAATCTTTTTTTAGCGCTTCAATTACAGGCATTACCCTTTTTAGCTCCTCGTCAATAGTTATGGAATCAGAGCCGGGCCTGGTTGATTCTCCTCCAATATCAATGATGTCTGCCCCTTCTTCAACCATTCTGAAAGCCCGGTCAAGGGCCGACTCCAGTTGGTTGTTCTGGCCACCGTCTGAAAATGAGTCAGGGGTTACATTTAAAATTCCCATGATCAATGTTTTTTCACCTAAATTAAAATGATGATTGCCAAGGATCAACTTATTATTTTTATTATTAAAATTGCCTTCAAAGGCATTGCTGATGATTTTTCCGAGAGTTGCAGCATCCCCGGAATTTTTTAAAAGGTTATCACAAAATGCTCTCATCTTACCCTTCGGGCCGATAAGAATAGCCTCGGAGACAGGCTTCCCCTGTTTTTTACGGCGTGATAATACTACATCAAGATTTGCTGTGTCCGCCTCATTTTTCATTAGTGGTATTACAGCGACTGGTAAATTCCGCAATTTGACGGTTACCGGTATGCTGCTGCCTGATAAGGTTTCAATATCCATACTGCTTAATCCCAGCTTACCCAACTCTTCATGAACCTTCTCATTATTTACTACCATAGCCTGCATATCTTCACCCCAAGCTGTTAATACTTTAAAGAATTCCTGGTGGGTTGACGGTCGAACTTCCTGCACATTTTACTTGCTTCACAGCGGTAGCATAATCTTGAAAATGAGTCAGCCCTGCTGAGGGCAAGGCTGAGCGGGGAACGATGTTTGGATGATTCATCTTTCAAGCGATGCTCAGAAATTGCTTTTTTGATCAAACCTTTTTCGGCTGCTGTAAATCCAGCTTCTGTAAGAATTGGTTCAGCCAGCTCCGCGCTGTAGCTGGCATGATCAACGCCTTCGCGGTATTCATTCCAGCGCCCGATATCATGCAGCAAGCCTGCAGCATAAGACATTTCCCGGGAAATAAACGGATTTCCCTCTTCTAAGATCAAGATATAAGTTATACGGGCAACATCAAGCAGATGGTCAAAGTGGTGCCTGCAAAAAGAGCGTTCTTTTTCTTCACCAATATTTTTTTCAATATGATCCAGGTATACCGGATTGTTTAGTATAGCATTCACTTTTTTCAAAAGAATACCCTGTCCTTAGCAGTTCTTGCCACTGATTAAACTAAACACTTCCAACCTGGTGCTGGGATTACGCCTGAAAAGGCCGCGGACAGCCGAAGTAACCGTCACAGATCCAGGTTTCCCTACTCCCCTGATACTCATACAAAGATGCTCAGCTTCTACAACTACAACAACACCCTTTGGCTTCAATTCCTCTGTGATTATATCAGCAACGTTACTGGTCAGCCTTTCCTGTAACTGGGGACGCCTTGCCACTGTTTCAATAACCCTGACCAGTTTACTGAGCCCGACAATTCTTCCACCCGAAGGCAGGTAAGCGACGTGTGCTTTACCGTAAAATGGAAGAAGATGGTGCTCACACATTGAATAAAAGGATATATCTTTTACCAAAACAATTTCATCGTGTCCGTCTTCAAGAAAACATGTTTGCAGGTGTTTGCTGGCATCCTGGTGTAGTCCCCCAAAAAGTTCAGCATACATGTTAGCAACCCGTTTTGGTGTTCCAACTAACCCCTCGCGTTTTGGGTCCTCACCTACAGCTTCAAGAATCATCTCTACAGCTTTTACAATCTTTTCTTTGTCCAACTATTACTCCGCCTTTCATTTAATAAAGAATAATATGCGGCAGCCAGATAACCAGGGTGTGCATTAAGGCACAGGCTAATATATTTTCGGTTCTCAGATAAAGGTATCCCAGGATAACAGCTGTTCCGGGAACCAGGACTAATAACTCCAGGTATGTGTAAGGATATGCTGCCATCCACGGTTCTGTAGCCATTATACCAGTATAATGAACCAGGGCAACAAGTAAGCTCATTAATAATAAACCTTTTGTTACACCAAACTGGCGGCTCAAAGCAGCCTGGATATATCCTCTCCAGATCAGTTCGCCCGGCAGTGCGATTAGAAAGAACTTGAAGGCCAGTGTAATCAAACTGTTGAAGCCATCAAGGTAGAATCCGGAAGGCACTCCCCTGGAAATTGCAATAAACAATATTGCCGCAACTAAAGCCAACAAGTAACCATTTTTTAGCCTGTCGCGGCGCAGGCCGAAATCCAGGTAATCGATTTTGCCACTCCGATAGGCAATTATTAAAAGCAATGCAGCGACAATGTATCCTGCGGCAATATAATACTGTGAGAGATTAAACAAGGAAATTAGAACATGTCCGGCTGCAACTATAACTGCTGAAAGCGCTGCAAGCAGTAAACTGTAAGTTCCCGGAGAGGTTCTTCCCAGGTGCATCCAGTATCTTGAATAACGATGGTCCGGTGAAAATATAGTTAAGGCCAGCAGCATCACAATTACAAATAATATATAAAACAGGAATGAACCTGCCAGGGTTACAAATGAGTAATTTCCTTCAGGCGGAAGAATCGGTTCACCCTCGGGGTTGATAAAATAAAAATAGGCCAGCCCCTCGTCCCTGTGAAAATTCATCGGTACAGTGTCGC
>SKWE01000142.1 GCA_007129055.1 Syntrophomonadaceae bacterium | reverse complement strand
TTCAGGGATTTTTCTGCGCTGTAGGCAAGGCTGTCAGCCTGGTTGCGCGCTTCGGCCAGTTCACGGCGCTTTTTATCCTCTTCCGCATGCTTTTCTGCTTCGTTAACCATTTCATCAATCTGATCTTTTTCCAGGCCGCTGGAAGCTGTAATTGTAATGTTTTGTTCACGGTTGGTGCCCAGGTCTTTTGCTGAAACATTGACAATACCGTTAGCATCTATATTAAAACTCACCTCAATTTGAGGCACTCCCCGCGGAGCCGGTGGAATGCCATCAAGCATGAAGCGACCCATGGTCTTGTTGTCCGCTGCCATGGCCCTTTCGCCCTGTAAAACATGTATTTCAACGCTATTCTGGTTATCGGCAGCGGTTGAAAAGACCTGTTTCTTTTCGGTTGGGATTGTCGTATTGCGATCAATTATCTTGGTATAAACACCGCCCAGTGTTTCGATACCAAGCGACAGGGGGGTTACGTCAAGCAGTAAAACATCCTTTGCTTCCCCGCCCAGCACTGCTGCCTGGTAAGCTGCACCCATTGCCACCACTTCGTCGGGGTTTACACCCTTGTGCGGTTCTTTACCCAGCAATTTGCGGATCGCTTCCTGAACAGCCGGAATACGGGTAGATCCACCAACCAGGATGATCTTATCTACATCATCCGCCTTTAAACCGGCATCAGAAAGGGCCTGCTTGGTGGGGCCCATTGTTTTTTCAACCAGGTCTGCGGTGAGCTCGTCAAATTTAGCCCTGGTCAGGGGGACGTTGAGGTGCTTGGGTCCGTCCTGGGTTGCAGTAATAAATGGCAGGTTTATTTCTGTTGAGGTTACCGATGAAAGTTCAACCTTGGCTTTTTCTGCTGCTTCATTCAACCTCTGCAGGGCCATTTTGTCCTGGAGCAGATCGATCCCCTGGTCTTTTTTAAACTCTTCGGCAACATATTTAACTACTCTTTCATCAAAATCATCTCCGCCCAGGCGGTTGTTTCCGCTGGTGGCCTTAACTTCAACTACATCATCGCCAAGTTCAAGGACGGAAACATCAAAAGTGCCCCCACCGAGGTCAAAGACCAGTATTTTCTGTTCACCCTTTTTATCAAGGCCGTAAGCTAACGCTGCTGCTGTTGGTTCATTAATGATTCTCAGTACTTCCAGGCCCGCAATGGTTCCCGCATCTTTTGTTGCCTGACGCTGACTGTCTGTAAAATAAGCAGGAACAGTAATAACAGCCTGGGTTATTTTTTCACCAAGAAAACTTTCAGCATCAGTTTTCAATTTTTGAAGAATCATGGCTGATATTTCCTGGGGAGTATACTCGCGATCATCAATTTTAACCTTGTGATCAGTTCCCATTTCACGCTTGACAGAAGCTATGGTTCGCTCGGGGTTTGTAATCGACTGCCGTTTTGCCACCTGGCCAACAAGGCGCTCCCCATCCTTGGTAAAAGCTACTACTGACGGCGTCAACCTGCTGCCCTCAGCATTTGCAATGATTTCCGGTTCACTGCCGATTAGAGCGGCAATTACTGAGTTTGTCGTTCCCAGGTCAATTCCTACAACTTTTCCCATTTCAATTTCCTCCTATGCTTGCATTTATGCAATTATTAGTAATTTATTCCCGGCACACTTTAACCATTGCAGGGCGAAGAATACGTTTCTTATGGCGGTAGCCTTTCTGGAGCTCCTCCAAAACTGTACCGGGTTCGTTTTCTTCGCTTTCTTCCTGCATAACAGCATGATGGCAGTTTGGATCAAACTTGCAACCTTCAGCTTCAATCCTGGTAACACCTTCCTGTTCAAGAAGCTGTACCATCTGCTTCCTGATCATTTCAAGGCCTTCTAGATAACTTGAAGGAATTTTATCGTCACAGCGGGCAGATTCAATTCCTCGTTCCAGGTTATCAATAACCGGTAATAGCCTGGAAAGAAAATCCTGCAAGGCATATTCCCGGGCTGTTTCCTGCTCCTGCCTGCTGATTCTACGCAGGTTATCGATATCGGCCTGCTTGCGTTTGACCTGATCCAGCAAACCTTCTTTTTCCTGATGCCACTCTTTCTCTGCTATTTCCAGGTCTGTTAAATCTTCTTCTCCCTGCGGAAATTCTTCTGCAACAAGATTGTCATCGGTGCCCTGGTCCGGCACGTCATTTTCTTTCAGGTCCTGTTTCTTCAATTTTTCTGGTTCATCTTTCTTTTTTCTGATCACTTTGGCCTTCACCCGCTTTTTGCATCATTATTGTTAGATCAAGAACTTAACCTGTTATTTAGATAATCGACCATACGGCGCATTACAGAAATAACCCGGCTATAATCCATCCTGGTCGGCCCCAAAATACCGAGGGTCCCGATTGTTTTATCATGAATTTTATACGTTCCGGTTATCAAAGTACACTCCTGAATATCTTCATATTCATTTTCCGCCCCTATTCTTACAACAATATCATTCTCATTCGAAGTTTCTTCAAGTATTTTAAACAGCAGGGGCTCCTGTTCAAAGAGATTAAGCATACGCCTTATTTTATCAACATCTTTAAACTCCGGCTGATTCAATATATTTGTTGTTCCACCAAGGAAAACCCTTATTTGTTTCTCTTCCTTCAGACTTTCTTCAAGCAGGATAAAGGCCTGCTCCAATATTTCAAGACGTTTAAAGAGATCTCGTTTCAGCTCATTAATTAAAGAGGTGGTAACCTGGTCAATTGTCAACCCATATAGCTTTTGATTAAGATAAGAAACCACCTGGTGAAGTTCAGCCTGGGTTAACTGCTGCTGCATATCGATTACCTTGTTTTTAATAAAACCGGTATCGGTTATTAAAACAACCAGCCCCCGTTTCTCATCCAGCGGCAATATCCGCAGCTGATGAAAGGCGCTTTTTTTAAATTGAGGCCCCATGATCAGGGACGTCTGGTTAGTTACCGATGATAAAACCCTCGCTGAATTATTAATAATCTGTTCAATCTCACGCATTTTTTCAAAGCTAAGGTAATTGCTGATGACTTTTTCATCATCATCACTGATATCACCAGGTTCCATCAGGTTGTCCACGTAGTAACGGTAGCCACACTGTGAAGGAATTCTTCCGGCAGATGTGTGCGGTTGAACAAGGTAACCAAGTTCCTCCAGATCAGCCATTTCATTACGGATGGTGGCAGAACTTAAACCCACTTTATATAAACGGGCAACTGTTCTGGAACCAACCGGCTCTGCTGTTTTAATATAGTTCACAACCACTGCCCGTAAAATCTGCTCTTTGCGTTCATTTAAAGTCGGAGCCATATACATACCCCCTCAATCCGCTTTAGCACTCTTAACCGTAGAGTGCTAAAGCTATATAAAAAATAACATCCCTGAAGGGGTTTGTCAAGGCTGAAAAAAGCAATTTGTCTGCGTCTTCTATTCTTTAACAGCGCTCTCCTGCCGCTTTTTATAATTTGCAATTGCATCATGCAAAGCATCGGCAGCAAGGTTTGAACAATGCAATTTTAAAGGAGGCAATCCTCCCAGTTCGTCGGCAACATCCTGGTTGCTAACCTGCAAGGCTTCATCAATTGTTTTACCCTTGATCATTTCTGTCAGCATACTGCTGCTGGCAATGGCGGCACCACAACCGTAGGTTTGGAACCTTACATCCTCGATAATGTCGTCTTTTACTTTCAGGTAAATCTTCATCGTGTCGCCGCATTTAAAACTGCCATTTTCACCTACTGCATCGGCGTCTGTTAATTCTCCCACATTGCGGGGATTGTTAAAGTGGTCTACTACTTTTTCATTATACATTTTGCTGCTCCTCTCAACCGCCTTCTTTACGAACAGGAGACATCTGGCGCAACCTTTCTACAATCGGCGGCATAATATCCAGTACATAGTCTATATCTTCC
>SKWE01000084.1 GCA_007129055.1 Syntrophomonadaceae bacterium | reverse complement strand
TTTATTCGGCAGGCGGTGCTGGAATGAAACCTTCATCCATCAGGAGTTTTGTCTGTTTTTGTGCTTTACTGATAGATTCTTCCGCCAGCTTATAGATTTCATCGCGGCTCAGCTCCAGTCGGGCCACACCCTCTTCTATAGCTTTCATGGCTGTTGCTGTAGCTACACGGGGAAACACTTCCCACATATCCATAGTGGGCAAAATCATTTCAGGATTCATACCGCCATCGGGAGCGCAAGCTGCCAATTCTTCTGCAGCTGCTATACACATCGAGTCGGTTATGGTAGTAGCCTGTACATCTAAGACTCCACGGAAAATAGCCGGGAAACCAAGAGAATTGTTTACCTGGTTTGGAAAATCTGAACGTCCGGTGGAGACAATTCTTGCCCCTGCTTCAAGCGCTTCCCAGGGCCAAATTTCAGGGATCGGGTTGGCACAGGCAAAGACAATTGCATCATCCGCCATACTCTCAATCCACTCTTTCTTGATAGTATCCGGACCGGGTGTGGAAAGGCCGATGATTACATCGGCACCTTTGCAGGCCTCTGCGGCACCGCCTGTTATGTTAGCAGCATTAGTAGTCTGGCAGAGTTCCCACTTAACCGGATGCTGCTCCTTCAATTCTGTTCGCCCTTTATGTAAAGCACCCTTGCTGTCGATCATCACTGTATTGCCGGGATCAGCACCGGCTGCTTCAAGCAGGCGGATAGTACATATATTAGCTGCACCTGCACCCATCATTACGATCTTGGCATCTTTCATAGTCTTGTCGACAATCTTAAGCGCATTGATCAAACCGGCCACTGTTACCATGGCAGTTCCCTGCTGATCATCGTGCCATACGGGGATATGGCATTCTTCCCTTAGCCTGTCAAGAACGTAAAAACATTTCGGGCTTGCTATATCTTCAAGGTTAATTCCCCCGAAACAGGGCTGCATCAGTTTTACAAAATTAATCAATTCATCAGCATCCTTCGTATCAACGCACACCGGGAATGCGTCTACACCGCCTAAATATTTAAACAGCAGCGCTTTCCCTTCCATAACCGGCATGCTGGCTTCAGGGCCGATATCACCCAACCCCAGGACCCTGGTTCCGTCAGAAACAACTGCTACAAAGTTTGCCTTATTGGTGTATTTAAAAACATCTTCCTTGTTTTTTGCAATTGCCTTACAGGGCTCAGCTACACCTGGTGTATACCAGATGGCAAAATCCTTAATATCGCGAACACAGCATTTTAAATCAACCTGCAGTTTACCCTTATAAAATGGGTGAAGCTTCATTGCGTCTTCGGCCGGCTTTTTCGCTTTTGCCAGCAATTCATCTTTATTCATTGTCATAATCCTGTCCCTACTTTCAATTTATATTTTCTTTTACTACCTTGCGTATTCTTTTGCCCCTTCGGCATAAAGATCATTTCCATAAGCATCATTGATAACTGTGGCAGGAAAGTCCTCGACTTCAAGACGGTGAATTGCTTCAGCGCCAAGCTCGGGATAAGCCACAACTTCACATTTTTTAATCCGCTTTGAGAGCAGTGCACCTGCCCCACCCACAGCGGCCAAATAAAGCCCTTTATACTGCTGCAGGGCATCTTTTACAGCCTGGCTGCGCAGCCCCTTGCCGATGCAGGCCTTCATACCTTTATCTAGCATTTTTGGAGTATATACATCCATCCTGCCGCTTGTTGTCGGTCCTGCAGAGCCTATCGCCTGGCCCGGCTTTGCCGGTGTGGGACCGACATAATAAATGAACTGACCGGCTAAATCAATTGGCAGTGATTCCCCTTTATCCATCAGTTCAACCAGTTTTTTATGCGCAGCATCCCTTGCTGTATAAATAACGCCATTTATAAGTACATTATCTCCTGCCTTCAGAGACATTACATCTTCATCGCTCAGGGGAGCCTGAATTTTTTTTGGTTCCATTATCAATGCCTCCTTTCACTTTTTAAATTATAATGTTCTTTCAAGATGCCTGCAGGCATGGCAGTTAATGTTGACTGCCGCAGCCATGCTGGCAATGTGAGAAGGATACGTTTCAATATGAACTGCCAGGGCGAAGGTTCTCCCTCCAAAACCCTGGGGCCCAACACCCAGATCGTTTATTTTATTGAGGATTTTCTTTTCAAGAGCTGCAAACCTGCTGTCGGCATGCGGTGTACCCACAGGACGGAATAAAGCTTTTTTCGCCTGAACTGCAACTTTGTCAAAGGTTCCTCCTATACCAACACCAACCACAATAGGTGGGCAGGGGTTAGGGCCGGCAGCTTTTACATGATTTACAACAAAATCTACCAGGCCATCTTCACCATCTGAAGGTTTTAACATTTTCACGGTACTCATATTTTCACTGCCCCCACCTTTTGGAGCAAAAGCAATTTTTACTTTATCGCCTGGCACAATATCTGTATATATTACAGCGGGAGTATTATCACCTGTATTCTTACGGTCATAAAGAGGATCGTCTACTATAGACTTGCGCAGGTATCCTTCATCATAACCCCTGCGTACACCTGCATTAATCGCTTCTTCCAGGGTTCCTCCCGTAAGGTGTAATTCCTGGCCCCATTCAACAAAAAAAACAGCAAATCCCGTATCCTGACAAATCGGTATTTGCTCATTCCGGGCAATTTCCACGTTCTCAATCAACTGTTTCAGAACTTCCCTGCCGGTTGGCGATTCTTCAGTTTCAAGCGCGTCTTTCAAAGCCTGAAATTCTTCCTCGCCCAGGTAAATATTCGCTTCCTCGCACATCTCAGCCACATGATCAGAAATCGTTGACGCGGCTATTTCCCGCAAACCTGACACCTCCCAGATAATTAATTTCCAGGTTAAAAACAACCTGCATTATTCTAATTTTCTGCTTCTCTGATAAAATTCCTGCTGCAGGTTATAATTTTTATTATAATTCTAAAATTTATTTTCGCACATGACGACTAGAAGTCATATTGATTTATCAAAGCTATTTCTCACCTGCACATTTCCCTGAATTGGGCTCAGTTTGAATCTTTCCCATTTATTCAGAGGGGCAGGTGA
Organism: Syntrophomonadaceae bacterium; assembly: GCA_007129055.1. Taxonomy (GTDB): domain Bacteria; phylum Bacillota; class Dethiobacteria; order DTU022; family DTU022; genus SLQM01. The sequence goes on along the minus strand of SKWE01000084.1, from coordinate 33,796 downwards.
CAACCTTTTCCATCAGGCAATCCCAATCATGATCTACCTCCTGCTGCAGCTGTGCCATTCTTGCCTCGTCCATTTGTTTAAATCTGCGCTGGGCAGAAAGGTATTCTTTTAATGGAGTTCTTTTCTCTTCCTGTAAATTGGTCATTCTCCATGTCACACCGTTTTCAATTTCATACAGGGGGAAAAATCCGCTCGAAACAGCCAACCTTGATAGGTGTATTGTATCGGAAGATTCTGTCCCCCAACCAGGTGGACAGGGTGATAAAATATGAATAAATCGAAATCCACTTATTTTCTGAGCTTTTTTTAATTTATTTTCCATATCATCAGGAAAGGCTACTGTTGCCGTAGCTGCATAAGGAATCCCGTGGGCAGCCATAATCTGCATAATATCTTTTTTCTGCCCGGCTTTAAAGAGTGGGTATGGGGCCGTAGCAGTTCTTGCCCCAAATGGAGTTGCTGAACTTGTCTGCATACCCGTATTCATATACGCCTCATTGTCATAACAGACAAATATATAGTCTTCATTACGCTGGGCTGCTCCCGACATAGCCTGGAGGCCTATATCAAAAGTACCGCCGTCCCCGGCGAGAACAACAACAGTTGTATCGCTCTGACCCGTTGCCTTCAATCCCCTTTTAACACCACTTCCCACAGAGCCTGCACTGGGAAAAGGGCAGTGTAGTATGGGGCACTTTAAGGCGGTTAGCGGTGGCATACCGGAAATTATACTCCAACAGGAAGCTGTTAATACTATGGCAAGGTTTGGCCCCAGTGCCCTTGTAAGATACCTTACCGCCAGTGCCGCTCCACAACCAGGGCAGGCGTTATGTCCTGAATAAAGCATCTCGGAGTCTTTGTTCAGTTCACCTGTTTTCATCGCACATCAACCCCCCATTTCTGATCTGTTAGCCTATCTTCATTTACAGGTTCTAATGCTTTGTGCAGCATCTCAACAGTTAAATCTATTCCACCAGCCAAAATAAGATCCTCAACCACCGGTGGTTTTTCCATTTTATACAGAGCGGCTCTCAATTCCTGCGAAAATATACCGCCCATACCTACCGAGCAGTTCCTGTCAACGACAATAACTCTTTCAACCTCGTGCGCTTCAAGAATGGCACAAAGCTCTTCCGCCGGATAAGGACGAAACATCCTTAACTGGATCAAGCCACAATCGTCAAGTTCAGGAAGCGCCCAGCGAATAGTTTCAACCGTGGCTCCTGCTGCCATAAAAACAGTAGTAGAACCTGGTGGTATTACACTATCCACTACCTTGTAACTTCGTCCAAAAAATTCTTCATATTTTTTGTTAACATCTTTAAATAAATCTATAGCTTTAATCATGGTTTCATGGCGATTCTTAACAAGTAATATCTGGTTGTCGCCAGTTGTTAAACCATGCAGGTTGGCAGGTGCTCCGGGTATTACCTGCGCCTTAAACTTCTTTTCACCCACAAATTCAAGCGTTTTCTCTTTTTCAGGCACATCAACGGCTTCATATGTGTGAGATATATAAAAGCCATCAAATACGACCAGGCAGGGTAGCAGGAGTTCTTCACTCAACACATAAGCCTGCAAAACAGTATCAAATACCTCCTGGGCTCCGGAACAGTAGATCTGCATCCACCCGGTATCCCGTTGGCTAAGACTATCGCCCTGGTCTGGATCAAGGCACCATGGAGCGCCAATTGCGCGATTAACGTTTACCATTACTACCGGCACCCTGGCTCCGCTGCACCAATGAATAACTTCGTGCATGTAGGCAAGGCCGTGTGACGCTGTTGCGGTAAACACTCTTGCACCGGCTGCAGCTGCACCATAACAACAGGCCAGTGCTGCATATTCTGATTCAACACTTACAAAATCTCCGCCCAGTTCTCCCTTTGCCTCAAAATTAGCCAGGGTTTCAACTATGGCGGTTTGGGGTGTTATAGGATAAGCCGCTACAAGGTCAACATTCGCCCGTTGGACTGCTGCAGCCGCAGCCTGACTGCCGCTTAACATTTCGTATGCCATACTATCTACCTCCTTCCATTACCAGCGCCTGGGCCGGACATTCTTTGACACAAATTCCACAACCTTTGCAATAATCAAGGTTAAGTTCATATCGGCCATTAATTATGTCAACAGCCATATCAGGGCAAAAGACAAAGCATGTTCCGCATGAATTGCAGGTTCCGCAACCAAGGCATCGAGATGCTTCCAATGCTGGCGTCTCTTCTCTGTGCTGCATCTTTACATTAAGCTTTGTAGCCAGGTTCAGTTCTTCAAATGTTACAACAGGTTGTTCAGGAAGCATCAGTTTCGGTGCTGGAGAACCTTCAAGTTCTGAAATTATACTGTATGCTGCAACCCTACCTGCTCTAATAGCCTCGGGGACAGTTGACGGTCCTGTAACCAGGTCACCCCCGGCAAATAAAGACACGTTACTTTCAACATTACAGAATAAAGAGAGATCTGCCTGCTGCCCAAGAGCCATAATAACAGTTCCGCAGCCTTTGCTAAAAGAGCGGCTCCTGTCAATTGAAAGACCGTTCAAATCAGTCTTGCAGTAATCAAACAGCAAGCCCTTTATAGTTTGCTCTTCTTTTTCTATTTCCCTGGGCAAAGCGTTGAAAACCATTTCCACGCCTTCTCGCTCTGCTGCTTCTACTTCTTCCTGGTTCGCCGGCATTTCAGCCCGGCTGCGCCTGTAAACCAGGCTGACATGGTTTATCCCTTTAAGCCTTAAGGCAGATCGGGCACTGTCAATTGCTGCATTTCCCCCACCGATGACAATTACCGGATCAGATATTTCAATTTTCTCCCCACTATTTATCGCGCTGAGAAAATCCAGGGCGTTGTATACTTTTCTATCTTCTTCACCGGGAATAAATGCTCTGCGGGGCTTCCAGGCGCCAGTTGCCAGAAAAACACTGTCAAACTCTTCGTATAGCTGGCAAAGGTCATAGTCATTTCCTATGGAGCAGCTTTCTATGAAGCGAACACCTTCTTCTTCTAAAAAATTTAGTTCCCTGGAAAGTATATTTCGGGGCAAGCGATATTCCGGTATTCCAAGAGCAAGCATGCCACCAATTAAGGCTGTTCTTTCATATATTGTTACTTCATAACCTGCTTTGTTAAGATAATAAGCACAGCTTAAACCAGCCGGTCCGGAACCTACAACTCCAACCCGTCCTTTAAGTTTTACAAGTTTTTGCTGTGGCTTAATATTGTTTAATCGCCACTCGCCAATTGCCTTTTCAACTTCTTCAATGGCAATACCCTGGTCGAGTTCCCCCCTGTTACAGTTATCGCTGCATGGATGATAGCATACATATCCAGTTATCGCGGGAAATGGATTATATCTGCTTACTATATCCCAGGCCTCTTCCCACTTTTCCTGCTTTACTGCTTCCATCCACTGTGGTATTTCTCCATCAAGCAGGCAATCCTGCCGACAGGGCGAAAGCCTGCTCCTCTTTTCAGGTGTTAGAAATCTCCAATCCCCTGTTTTATTTGCCGTGCTTGGTTCAAAGCCACATGAGTAACATGGTTTTTCATGTTGCACTGTATCAGTTAACAAAACTTCCCACCTCCTTTACACTCTCGAATCCTTCTTTAACTGCTGCAATATTTTCTTCCAGCCTTGCTGAAACTCTCTTCCGGATTGACTCGACTAAACTGTCCAGTGAAGCCATGCCGCTGTTATGCGCCATTGCTCCGAGCATCACCGTGTTTACCATTGGGAAACTGCCTATCGCCAGGTTATGCTTCCAGGCTATGTCGGTAGCATCCACAAAAAATGTTTTAATATCCATGTCCCTGGGGATATCTTTAAATAAGCTATTTTTAAAGTCATTTTTACTGTTCAACAGTAATGTTCCACTCTTCTTTAATCCGGAAACAAGCGAAGCGCCGGTCATGGTCGAATCAAAGATTGCTACATAATCGGGGTGATACACCCTGCTGCGGGGCATAAGCCTGTTTTTTCCCGCCCTGATAAAAGCCGTAACCGGGGCACCCCTTCTTTCCGCTCCGAAAAGTGAAAAAGCCCTGGCATAATAACCCTCCATAAAAACTGCTTCGGCAAAGATCGCAGCAGCAACAACAATTCCCTGTCCGCCCCTGCCGTGTATCCTAAACTCCAGCATTTCATTTTCCAAACCTTACCCCTCCCTTGCAAGATTATGCATGATGTAATTGTTTGCCTGCAATATATTGCATGCTTAGCTGCCTGCAATTAAGTGGACTCTCGCTTTCACTGGCTTATAGATCATACACTGGGCAATCATTAAAACATCTGCTCCGGACCGACGCTTAAGTTCAAAATTTGTTTTTCTCTATTAAATATTTGCAATTATCGTACCATGTTTCACTTTTCTAGCATCGGACTGACTTGTATCAATAACTTTATAAAATAAAAACCCCCGGTTTGCGTTAACCAGGGGCTACGATATAACTTATCCTTATTATTTTAACTAGAATATGCTGCTTTATATAAATTTATTATATCTTCTTTTGTTACCTGTCGTGGGTTATTGCCAGGGCTGCCACTTTTTATTGCGGCTTCCGCCATTTTGGGCGCTTTCTCAATTAGTCTTGATTCTTCAATCCCGAGTTCTTGCATTGAAGGAATCTTGATATCCCGGACGAGATCTTTTACGGCATCAACAGAAAGCTTTGCAGCTTCAAGAACGTTTAATCCATAAGTATTAAATCCCATAGTTTCGGAAATTTTTGCGTATCTTTCCGGATTTGCCATTAAACTATATTCCATAACAGTTGTCAGTAAAACTGCGTTGGATAAACCATGGGGAACATGAAAATTTGCTCCGATCGGCCTGGACATTCCGTGCACCAGGGTAACAGACGAGTTGGTAAAGGCAACTCCGGCTTTCAACGATGCTATCATAACTTTTTCTCTCGCTTCCAGGTTATTGCCATTGGCCCAGGCAGCCCTCAGGAAATCCGATAACAACTCGATTGCTGAAAGAGCAAATATATCACTTAAAGGATTCGCTTTTAGAGAAACGTAGGCTTCTATTGCATGACACAGGGCATCCATACCTGTAGCTGCTGTTAACGCCGGTGGCATTGAAATGGTCAGCAGCGGATCCGCTATAGCAACCTGGGGCATCAAAAGGCCGCCACCAATTAGCATCTTAACATCATTATGTGTGTCGGTGATAATTGTAAATATAGTAACTTCACTGCCTGTTCCGGCAGTGGTAGGAACAGCAATTAAAGGCACACCGCTATTTTTTATTTTATCAAGGCCCATATAATCTGATATTTCGCCTTCATTCGTCAACATTACAGAAATTGCCTTGGCAGTATCAATTGCACTGCCACCCCCTATAGCAAGCAGGCAATCACATTTGTCATTCCTGTATGCTTTAATGCCTTTATCAACATATTCAACCGTAGGCTCTGTAGGTATATCGTCAAAAACAGAATAGCTAATCCCATTTTCTTTTAATGAATCTTCAATGCTTTTCAAAGCGCCAATTTCCACAATAACCTTATCCGTAATAATCAAAGCTTTTTTAACGCCCATTTTCTTAATTTCGCTTCCTGTGTGACCAGCAGACCCTGCTCCGGTAATTACTGTCGGCGGCATCCTAAATATTTTTTGCATTTAGTTTAATCCTCCTGTTATTTTTGTAATTCATAATTCTTTACCTAGACCAGCTTGTGCTGGTGCAATTTGTTGTATAAATTACGAATTGAAATATCAAGCCTTCTAGCTGCTTCAGCTTTATTACCCTCCGCTTCCTGTAACGCCTGGAGTAAAATATTTCTTTCCCAGGTTAAATGCATTTCTCTTAAAGAACCTGTTAGCGGTTCTTCATATGACTCGACTGTTCCTTCTGTTTTTGTAAAAGGCATAATTAAATGTTTCTCTTCAATTATTGTTTCTTCGCGTTCCAAGTTGATCAGGGCGCGTGAAATTACATTTTGAAGCTCGCGAACGTTCCCCGGCCAATCATAATCTTTAAGACGCCTGGTTGCTGCAGTGGAAATATCTACAACCGTTCTACCATATTCCTGTGCAAATCGTGCTAAAAAGTGATTAACAAAAAGTGGTATATCACTTTTAATATCCCTTAATGGGGGCATGTCTATTGGAAATACATTAAGGCGATAATAAAGATCTTTACGAAAATGTTCTTTTTCAACCATTTTCTCCAGGTCAGAATTTGTAGCGGCGATTATCCTAACATCAATCCTGCGCGTTCGTGATTCACCAACCCTGATTATTTCTCCTTCCTGGAGAGCACGTAGAAGTCGGGCCTGTGCTTCAAGATTCATTGCGCCTATTTCATCAAGAAATAAAGTGCCCCCCTCTGCTTCTTCAAAATAACCCTTCCTACCGCCTTTCTTGGCCCCTGTAAAAGCTCCGTCAGCATAACCAAAAAGTTCACTCTCGAGCAGGGTGTCGGTTAAAGAAGCGCAATTGACCCTGATAAAAGGTTTTTCTGATCGATCGCTGGCATGATGAATGGCATGTGCAAACAGTTCTTTCCCAGTTCCATTTTCTCCCCGCAGTAAAACAGAAACCGGTGTAGCGGCAGCATGACTCGCCCGCTCAATAGTTTTCTTTATCTGTTCGCTGTTACCGATTATATCGTCAAAGGTATAGCGCGACTCTAATTTTCTAACTAACTTCCTAGTTCTCTCCAGTTCCTCCATGACCCTGCGCAGCTCTGAGATATCATGAATTACACCTACACTGCCTTTCAGCTCCCCGTTTATGATCAGTGGTTCACAGGAAACAATAACTTCACGCCTGAAAGGCCCCACCTTCATTCTGACTCCCTTAATCGGTTTTTTCGTTTGCAGAACCCTCATATGAACACTTTCCCCTTCAGCAATATCAACTGTAGCGGGTTTTCGTAATACCTGTTCTTCTGTCATTCCGGTAATACGGGTATAGGCACGGTTTATCATAATCCCTATACCATTTTCATCAACTACAGATACAGCATCGGATAAAGAATCGATAATTGTCTGCAATAAAAGTTTATTTTTACCATCGCCTGCCAGGGATGATAATTCATCCTTTTCCATTAGCTTTTCACCCCAGGGAAATTAGTATATTCAAACTTATTTTTGATTTTATAGCACCGTCTAAAACTATGCAACCGGTCATCCATCCTGATCTGCATATGGCTCTTAATTTTCAGGTAGCATTAAGAACAGGTTGATGTTATAATTTTAAATATTAGAAAATTATTGTTATTTACTCTGCTATTAAATTTCAGTTGTGGGAGGAATAAGCCTGGATGATAACACGAGATGAATATTTTAAGCGCCTATCGAAAATGAACCGCAACCTTTACGCTAACGGAGAAAAGATCGACCGCCTGGATGAAAGACAGGAACCTGCTTTAAATGTTATGGGGTTGACATTTGATGCAGCCCTTGATCCTGAAGGCAGGGATCTATGCACTGCCACTTCTCACCTGACGGGTAATACTATAAACCGCTTTACACATATCCACCAGGGACCGGATGATCTGCATAAAAAGCAAGATATGACTCGCTACCTCTGCAACAAGGTGGGCCAGTGCATACAGCGCTGCATGGGAACCGATGCTGCCAATGCTATACATGCAGTCTCCTACATGGCGCAGCAATCACCTGAGCCAAAAACTGCCTATCATGACAACTGGCTTAAGTTTTTAGAAAGGTTTCAGAATGAAGACCTGGTTGGCTGCTGTGCCCAGACAGACGTAAAAGGTGAAAGATTAAAAAGGCCTTCTGAACAAAGCGACCCTGACATGTATGTCCGTGTGGTTGAAGAAAAAAGTGACGGTATCGTTGTTCGTGGTTCAAAGGTTCATATATCTGAAGCTTCCATAGCTGATGAAATCCTTGTAGTTCCAACACGTGCCTTAAAGCATAATGAAAAAGAATATGCCCTGGCTTTTTCTGTTCCTGCAGACCACGATGGTGTTAAACAGATCGTGCATTTTCATAACCTGCGCAAAAGAGAACATTACCAGCGGGGAATGGAGATAGGTTATACAGATTCATATATTATCTTTGAAGATTGTTTTATTCCATGGGAATGGGTTTACACGTGCGGGGAGACGGAACATGGGGGAGTTGCTGCCCTACTATTTGCCCTTTTCCACCGTCACTCATATTCAGGGTGCAAACCTGCAATGCTAGACTATGTCATCGGCCTTGCCGCCCTGGCCGCAGAGATTAACGGAATCGAGAAAACACCGCACGTTCGTGAAATGTTATCCGAGTTGATTATGGTTGGTGAACTTGGTTATGCTGCCGGGTATACTTCTTCCGCCCTTGGAAAACCCGAAGTTTATATCCCGGGAATGGGATTTCTTCCTTATGGCCCTGGCAACTGCATCCCCCATTCTATTTACGCCAACGTGGGTAGATGTCTGAGTGGTGAAGCAGTTTTTCATGAACAGGAGATTCTTTGCAATATTGCAGGAGGTATGCCTGCTACATTCCCCTATGAAAAAGATCTGATTAATCCCGAAACTAAAGATATACTCGAAAAGTATATTAAGCGTAATCCTGATATACCGATGGAAGAGCAGATTAAGTTCTGGCTCAGTTTTGTTGATTTTGCCTTGTCTGGTTCATCTGGCTCCATGCTTTACGGGGCTTTTCACGGTGGGGGATCTCCGGTTATGGAGCAGATAGCAATTACGTCGCAATACGATATTGAAGCAAAGAAGGAGATTGTCAGAAAGCTGGCCGGGATGAAAACTAAAGAGTAGTATGGATGACGCTTCTCGAGGGCAGGCTAAGCAAATAATTGTATCTGAACTGTACAATTAACTGTGAAGAAACGGTGATAATTTATCCAGTTCGCTTAAAATTGCCCCAGTAAATCTTTGAATTCAGCTTCGCTAATGGTTTCTACACCCAGGTTTTTTGCTTTGTTAAATTTACTTCCCGGATCAGTGCCGGAAACCAGGTAGTCTGTGTTTTTACTCACCGAGGAACTTACCCTTCCTCCCCTATCTTCTACCAGCGACGCTGCTTCGTCTCGTGTATACGAGTCCAGGGCGCCACTAAATACAAAAGTTTTTCCATCAAGTAAACCGGTGTTATTTCTGGTAACTGGCTCTTCAAAACAAACACCGGCGCTCTTCATTTTTTCTAATAGAGTATTAGTTTCAGGGAGAGTAAAGTATTGAACAACTGCTTCCGCAATCTTGGGGCCGATTTCTTCAACTTGCTCGAGATCTTCTTCGGTGGCCCTGGCTAAGTTGATTAGGGTTCCGAAATGTTCGGCAAGCAGACGGGCAGCCTTTTCACCTACAAAGCGTACCCCCAGGCCAAAAAGTAATCTTCTTAAAGGGTTATTCTTGCTTTTTTCTATAGCCTCAACCAGGTTAACAGCAGATTTTTCAGCTACACGGGGCAGTTCGATCAGCTGTTCCACGGTGAGATAATATAAATCCCCCACGCTGTGCACCAGGCGATTATTGTAGAGCAGTTCAGCCATTGCCGGCCCGAGACCTTCAATGTCCATTGCCCTGCGCGATGAAAAATGAACAAGTTTTTCAACCAGTTGAGCAGGACATGCGGGGTTTAAGCAGCGTCTTGCAGCCTCCCCGCTTAAACGTACCGTATCTGAGCCGCAGGAAGGACATTTTTCAGGCATATTAAACTTCGCTTCTTTACCGCTGCGTTTCTCTTTAACTACTCTTAATATCTCAGGTATGATTTCCCCTGCTTTGTGAATAATTACACTGTCGCCGATCATTATATCTTTTTCAAGTATAAAATCTTCATTATGTAAACTTGCCCTCTGAACTGTAGAGCCGCTAATATTAACCGGCCCTAAAATAGCTACCGGGGTTATGGCTCCTGTTCTACCAATATTAACCCTTATATCAATTATTTTAGTCATCTTTTCTTCAGGAGGATACTTGTATGCTATTGCCCAGCGAGGGCTTCTCGCTGTTGATCCAAGTTTTTTTTGTAAACTGAGATCATTTACTTTAACAACAACACCATCGATCTCGTATTCAAGTTCTCTCTTTTTTTCTTCCCAATGCCTGCAATAGCTTAAAACATCCTGAACAGATGAACAAATTCTTCGTTCCGGATTAACGGGCAACTGCATATCCTGCAAATAATCCAGCAAATCGGATTGCCTCGATAGTTCAAGGCTATGCTCTCCAAGACCATATAAAAATATTCTTAAGGGCCGTTTTGCAGTCAGGCGGGGATCAAGTTGTCGTAATGACCCTGCCGCAGCATTACGCGGGTTAGCAAATATTTGCAAACCATCTTCTTCTCTTTCTTTGTTTAAGCTGGCAAAGTCTCTTTTGTTTATATACACTTCGCCTCTTACCTCAAAACTTGCCGTTTCGGGAAGTTTAAGCGGCACCTGCCTTATTGTTTTCAAATTGCCGGTAATATCTTCGCCCCTGTATCCATCACCCCGGGTTGCGCCTTTGATAAAAAGCCCATTATCATATTGCAGGGAAACTGCTAAACCGTCAATTTTTAACTCGCAGAAATATTCCAGTTCTTCAAAGCCTGACATTTTCAGTAATCGCAGGTTGAAATCCTCAAGTTCTTTTTCATTAAATGCATTATCCAAACCCAGCATAGGCACCTTGTGATCAATTGAATCAAAAGCAGTTAAAGGTTTTGCTCCAATTCTCTGAGTGGGGGAACTTGGTTCAATCAATTCCGGGTAAGCAGCTTCAAGCTCCAGCAGTTCCTTAAGCAGCAGGTCATAATAATGATCATCAACCAATGGCTGATCCAGGACATGGTAATAGTAGTTATGCTTGTCCAGTTCACTACGAAGATCATAAATCCTATTTTGGACAACGTCTAGCTCTTTATTGTTCATCGGCAATACACCACTTAAACACTTTATTTAAAGTTATTACTTATGTAACCGGTTATTTTATCCAGGGGGTCACCGGGAGTAAATATTTGTTCCGCATAACCTTCGCTTACTAATTTTTCCGCATCATCTTCGGGAATTATTCCTCCAACGATCATCATGACTTCATTCATACCATTATCCTGCAGTAATTTTTTTATTCTTGGAACCAGGGTCATATGTGCCCCGGATAAAATACTAAGGCCAACAACATCCACATCTTCCTGCAATGCAGTTTCAGCCACCTGTTCAGGGGTCTGGTGAAGGCCCGTATAGATAACTTCAAACCCTGCATCACGCAGTGCCCGTGCAACAACTCTTGCCCCCCGATCATGACCATCAAGTCCCGGTTTAGCTACTAGAACTCTTATTTTTTTCCCGCTTTTATCCAACTCATTTCACCACTTTCACTTTCATTCTGACCCAAACAAGCATGATTAGAAAAGAGGTTTTTCTTTATATTCACCAAATACTTCTTTAAGCGATGCCACAATCTCACCTATTGTAGCATATACCTTCACTGCCTCCAGTATTCCCGGTATGATATTATCATTTCCGGAAGCACAGTTTACCAGGTTATCAAGGCTCTGTCTTACAGCAAGGTTATCACGTTTTTCTTTCAGCTTTCTTAACCTGCTAACCTGCTTTTCTTCAACGGCAGGATCAATTTTCAACAGTTCGATTTCAAGTGGTTCATTACTATTATAGCGGTTAACACCAACTATTACCTGTTCTTCATTGTCAACTGCCCGCTGGTATTTATATGCCGCATCCGCTATCTCCTGTTGGAAAAAGCCCTGGTCAATTGCGGCCAATACACCGCCCAGGTCCTCAATTCTTTGAAAATATTCCTCTGCTTCACTTTCCAGTTTATCTGTAAGGGTTTCGATGAAGTAAGAACCGGCCAGCGGATCAATCGTATTTGCCACACCACTCTCACAGGCAATTACCTGCTGGGTACGTAATGCAATTTTAACAGCCTTTTCTGTAGGCAGGGCCAAAACTTCGTCCATAGAGTTTGTATGCAGCGATTGTGTTCCTCCCAATACGGCTGAGAGTGCCTCGAGGGTGGTACGAATAATATTGTTTTCCGGCTCCTTTGCCGTCAGGCTGCACCCTGCTGTCTGGGTGTGAAAACGAAGTTTCAGGGAACGTTCATCTTTGGCCCCATATCGTTCTTTCATCCTTTTTGCCCAAATCCGTCGCGCTGCCCGGTATTTACATATTTCCTCAAAAAAATCGATATGGGCATTAAAGAAAAAGGAAAGCCGCGGAGCGAAAGAATCAACATCCAACCCGGCATTTATTCCAGCTTCGACATATGCAAAGCCATCTGCAAGGGTAAAGGCAAGTTCCTGTGCAGCTGTAGAGCCCGCTTCACGGATATGATAACCGCTAATACTTATCGTATTCCATCGCGGCACATGCTCACCGGCAAAAGCAAATATATCTGTTATTAAACGGATCGAAGGTTCGGGGGGGAATATCCAGGATTTCTGGGCAATATATTCTTTCAAAATATCATTTTGAATGGTTCCGCCAACTTGTTTCAGATTAACGCCCTGTTTCTCTGCATTTGCTAAATACATGCACCATAGAATGGAAGCCGGACCGTTTATAGTCATTGAAGTAGTAACCTGATCAACAGGGATATTATCAAAAAGTATCTCCATATCTTCCAGGGAGTCAATAGCCACACCGCAGCGTCCTACTTCACCCATTGCCCGTTCATGGTCAGAATCATAACCCATGATAGTCGGCATGTCGAAAGCAACACTTAAGCCGGTCTGTCCCTGTTCCAGCAGGTACCGGTAACGGCGGTTTGAATCATAAGCATCGCCAAAACCGGAAAACTGGCGCATAGTCCATAACCTGCCCCTGTACATATTGCCCTGCACACCCCGGGTGTAGGGATAGCTGCCCGGAAAACCAAGATCTTTTTCATAATCAAGTTTTTCTGTGTCTAATGGGGTATATAGCATTTTAACAGGGCGGCCTGACACGGTTACGAAAGATTCTTTCCGTCCTTCAAGACTCTCAGCATGCTTTTCCCAGGCTCTTTTTTGGTCATCCAGATGATGAAATTTTTCTCTCTCCATAAATCAGTCATCCTTCCCTGTTTTTTGATCAAAAAAGCTAATTTTCTCCAGCAACTCGGAAGCGGCGCTGTATGGATCGTTTTTTCTGTTGGCAATCTCCTCTACCAACTTCTCCAGCTTTACCTCCTCTTTAACTTGTTCCCATACGCTATTCTTAAGCAGGTATTCTACCTGGTCAGTAAGCTCACGCTTAACTCTCTCCAGCCTTACCGTTTCAAGTTTGCCACTTTCATTCATGTAATTTCTGTGTTCCTGCAATAATTCCCACAGTTGATCGAGACCTTTATTTTGGACAGATACTGTTTGAACAACTGGCGGTCTCCAATGATCACCTTTTTTCATGTCCAGCATAATATTTATCTCGGTGGTTGTTCGTTCTGCCCCCGGTAAATCTGCCTTGTTTACCACAAAAAGATCGGCAATTTCCATAATGCCTGCTTTGATTGTTTGAACACTGTCTCCACCGGCAGGAGTCAAAACAACAACTGTAGTATCAGCAGCTTTGACTATATCAACTTCCGACTGACCCACGCCAACTGTTTCGATTAAAATGATATCTTTTCCAAATGCATCAAGCACCTGTATCGCTTCGCGCGTTGAACGAGAAAGTCCACCCAGGCTTCCTCTCGTCCCCATGCTGCGGATAAAAATGTCATGATCAAGGGCATGATCCTGCATTCTTATCCGATCACCAAGTATGGCTCCACCGCTAAAAGGGCTGGTTGGGTCAACAGCTATCACCCCAATCTTTAAACCGTCCCGGCGCATTTGTTGAAGCAAGCAGTCAACCAGCGAACTCTTGCCAGAGCCGGGCGCACCCGTAACCCCAATCACGTAAGCTTTACCTGTATGAGGATAGAGCTCTGTCAGTAGCATCCTTTTCAATGGATCATCATTTTCAACATGCGATATCATGCGCGCAGCTGCCCTGCGATTACCCTTAAGCAGCTCTGCAACCAGTTGCTGCATATATTCACCTCATCATATTTAACGATAATCTACCGCTGGCGACCTTAGAATTCAATTCCTTTGCAGCACTCTGCCCCTTCATCATAATGGTGTTTAATAGCCAGAACTTCACTAACCGTATCAGCCATTTTTACCACTTCTGGCGAAGCGTTGCGTCCGGTAAGTATAATGGAAACATTCTTCGGCTTGTTTCTGATTAAATCAAGCAATTTTTCTTCTTTAACCAGGCCGTAATCCACAGCAACATTGATTTCATCCAAAACTACCAGGTCATAATCTCCACTCATAACAGCTTTTTCTGCCTGCATAAAACCATCCCTTGCCAGCTCAACATCAACAGGATCAGGCTTATCTCGACAGACAAAAGTATCGCGACCGGCTTTAACAAGAGTCAGGTTTGGCATCTTTGCAGTCGCCAGGAATTCACCGTAATCCCGGCCTTTCATAAAATGAATCATATATACCCTGTAACCGTGCCCCAGGGCCCGCACAGCCTGGCCGACTGCGGCTGTCGTCTTACCTTTACCATCGCCAGTGTAAACCATTATCAGGCCGGGCTTTTCTATAGTCATTATTTAAACTCCTTTCACATTCTTATCTGCTATCAAAGGTATCAGGAAAGCAGGTATCTTGAAATAACCAGGCGCTGCACTTCACTGGTTCCTTCGTAAATCTGTGTTATTTTTGCATCACGCATAAATCTTTCTACAGGATAATCGCGCGTATAACCATATCCCCCGAAAATTTGAACTGCATTTGTAGTCACTTCCATGGCTGTCTCCGCAGCATAAAGTTTAGCCATTGCTGACGCTTTCCCATAAGGCAAGCCCTCATTTTCTAGATATGCTGCCTGGTATGTAAGCAGGCGGGCTGCCTCTATTTTAGTTGCCATATCAGCCAGCATAAATGATATTGCCTGGAAATTAGAAATCGGTTGCCCAAATTGTTCCCTGCTCTTGGCATATGCTGCCGCCTCTTCCAGTGCTCCCTGGGCAATACCAACAGCCTGAGCCGCAATCCCATTCCTTCCACCATCCAGGGTACTCATGGCAATCTTAAAACCTTCACCTTCCTGTCCGAGAAGGTTTTCTTTCGGAACACGACAGTTTTCGAAAATCAATTCCAGCGTTGGTGAAGACCGCAAGCCCATCTTTCGTTCTTTTTTGCCAAAAGAAAAACCTGGAGTTCCTTTTTCCACTATAAATGCGCTAACCCCTTTTGCTTTTTTCTCCTTATCTGTAACGGCAAATACAATATTAATTTCTGCGTCCCCACCGTTGGTTATAAATATTTTGTTACCGTTTAAAACATAGCTGTCTCCGTCTAAAACAGCAGTTGTTTTCTGATTGGCAGCATCAGTCCCGGCTGTTGCTTCCGTAAGAGCATATGCTCCTAATTTTTCCCCCAGGGCCATTGGTTCAAGAAATTTTTTCTTCTGTTCGTCACTTCCATACTTGTAAACAGGCCAACCGGCTAGCGAGGTATGGGCTGAAAGGGTTGTTCCTGCTGAGGCATCAACTCTTGAAAGTTCCTCAACGGCAATTACATAACTTATAAAGTCACATTCTCCGCCACCGTATTCTTCAGGCCAGGGGATTCCTGTCAAACCAAGCTCTCCCATTTTATCAAATAGTTCTCTTGAAAACTCCTCTTTATCATCACGTTCCTCCGCACCGGGCTTTACTTCATTCTCTGCAAAATCACGGACCATCTTACGGGTCATTTCCTGTTCTTCAGTTAAAACAAAATTCATTATTTTATCCTCCTCATAGCTCTTTTCTTATAAAATATCCGGAAATAATTTTCACCCTTAAACCCGGATTATTAAGCCAATCCAGTTATTTTCGTTAGTTCCCTTGCAATTACAATTCGTTGGATTTGATTTGACCCTTCATAAATCTGGGTTACCTTTGCATCGCAGAAATATCTTGATAGAGGGCTGTCGCTTGTTCTCTTTTCGATTCTACAAAGGTCAAGGCATTTTGTTGCAGCTTCAACGGCAAGATCAGATGCAAACATCTTAGCCATTGATGCCTCCTTTGTGCAGCGTTCACCGGATTGTTTAACAGAAGCAGCACTGTAAGAGAGCAGACGGGCGGCTTCAAACCTGGTTGCAAGATCTGCAATGATAAAGGCTGCATTCTGCTCCACTTTAAAACCTTCTTTTTCCCGGGATTTCATATCGCCTACTGTAAAATCTATCGCAGCACCTGCCAAACCCAAGGCCTGGGCCGATATTCCTATCCTTCCTCCATCCAGCAGAGACATTGCAATTTTAAAACCTTCACCTTCCTTACCCAGCCTGCTACCGGTGGGAACAAAAAGATCATCCATCCTCAATTCTGTTGTGTGTGACCTGTTTAATCCCATTTTCTTTTCCGGTTTTCCAGCGGTCAGGCCTGCAGAAGATTTTTCCACCAGGAAAGCTGTAATCCCTTTAACCCCCTGCGATTGGTCCAGTGTTGCAAAAACCAGATAAAGATCTGCTTCACCGCCTGCAGTAATAAACAGCTTGCAACCGTTTATCAGGTAACCTCCATCGACTGCAGTTGCGGTTGTCGAAAGTGCAGCTGCATCAGAACCAGCCCCGGCTTCAGTTAGAGCAAAGGCCCCCAGCAGTTCACCCCTGGCTAAACCGGGCAGATAACTGTTTTTTTGATCATCACTGCCAAAATAAAGGATAGGATAAGTACCAACTGATGTATGAACTGCCATAATAACTCCTGTAGAAGCGCATACACGTGATATTTCTTCAATCAGTAAGGTATAACTTAAAAAACTCTCTCCCATACCTCCCCATTCCCTGGGAATGGGGCAGCCCATGTAACCACGTTCGGCTGCCTTTGCCAGGTTTTCATATGGAAAATGATCTCCCTCATCAAGTTCATTTTCTGCAAAACACCTGTATTCGTCTCTCTTTTTATGCATCTCTTCCAAAAGGCTAAAGAACATATTTATAATCTCCTAAACAAGCTAGCATTCATTTAACCAACCTGTTTATCTATATTTTATCTTAAAAAGCCATACCTTAATCAATAAACCTTAATTATGGTAGCCTCACCCTGGGCAGCTCCACTGCATATAGTAGCAAGTCCGTATCCTCCTCCACGACGTCTTAGTTCTGCGATTAAAGTCATCAATATCCTAGCACCACTTGCTCCGATCGGGTGCCCAATGGCAACTGCACCCCCGTTAACATTAACAATCTTTTCATCCCATCCACCGAGCTTCATGCAGGTAAGTGCGACTGCAGCAAAGGCTTCGTTAACCTCAATCATGTCTATCTGCTCAATTGTTAAGCTAGCTTTTTTAAGAGCTTTTTCGGCAGCTTCATACGGCACGGTAGCGATATATCGTGGTTCCAGCGAGGCTGTAGCATGTGAAACAATTTCTGCCAGGGGGTTTAAACCTAATTCCCTGGCCCTCTCGCGGGAAACCAAAACCAGTGCTGCTGCACCATCGCTAATTGCAGGCGCATTACCGGCGGTTATCAGCCCATTTTTATTAAAAGCTGGCGGTAATTTGGCCAGTTTTTCAAGGCTTGTATCACTTCTCGGAAGTTCATCAGTATCTAAAATAACCGGATCGCCTTTCTTAACTGGCACTTCAATAGCAGTGATTTCATCTTTAAACAAGCCTTTACCGTTAGCTGTTACAGCAAGTTGATGGCTGCGCAGCGACCATTCATCCATAGCCTGCCTGGTTATACCATGTTCCGCCGGGACTTCACTTCCGTGAACCCCCATGTGAACATTGTGAAATGGACACCATAACCCATCATGGATCATTCCATCAATCATCTCAGAATCTCCCATGCGGCTTCCGCGTCTCAAACCTGGCACAAAATACGGAACTGCACTCATGTTTTCCATACCGCCTGCGATGTGCAGCTTTCCTTCACCAGCCTTAATCATCATGTCACAAATATTAACCGCCCTTAAGCCAGAGGCGCAAACTTTATTGATAGTTTCCGATGGAACCGTATGAGAAAGACCGGCTTTTATAGTTGCCTGCCTTGAAGGTATCTGGCCTGCTCCTGCCTGCACAACCATGCCCAGTATAACATTTTCAACATGATCAGTTGAGGCTCCGGAACGCTTTAACGCTTCCCTGACAACAGCGGCGCCCAGATCAACTGCCGGGATGTCCTTTAATCCACCCATAAATCGGCCGAAAGGCGTGCGTGCAAAACCGACAACTACAGAAGACTCCATAATAGTTACACCTCTTTACTTATAATGTTTAAGAGCCCTGTGAGCAATGTCTCGCCGGTAGTAAGCACCTTCAAACCTGATTTTTTCTGCTACCCCATATACGCGTTTAAGGGCTCCGTTTAAGTTACTGTCCCAGGCAGTCACACCTACCACTCGCCCGCCAGCTGTAATTATCCAGCCATCTTTTAAAGCAGTACCAGCATGAAATACTGCTGCTTTATCATCTTTTTCTTTCTCTAAATCTGCAAGGCCTTCTATTGGATAGCCCGTTTTATATTCTCCCGGATACCCCCCGGAGGATATAACCACACATACAGCGTGCTCATCCTTCCAGCGCGGCTCAATATCTTTTAAATCGCCCTCTGCAGAAGCAGCTAACAAGGGTAAAAGATCCGATTGCATCCGTGGTATAATTGCCTGTGTTTCGGGATCACCAAACCGCACATTAAATTCGAGAACATTAAAATCATCTGCAGACACCATCAGTCCGGCATATATGACACCGCTGAAATTAATACCATCATCCTGGAATCCTTTAAGCAGCGGTTTAAAAACCTTTTCTATTGTTTTATTGGCCATCTTATCCGTGTAAATCGGCGCAGGTGAATATGCACCCATACCACCAGTATTGGGCCCTTTGTCTCCTTCAAATATCGCTTTATGGTCCTGAGCGGATGGTAAAATAGTTAACTTTTTACCGTCAGTGATCGCTAAAACAGACACCTCTTCACCGCTCAGGCAGTTTTCTATCACTACCCGGTTGCCCGCATCGCCAAAAACCCTTTCAACCAGAATATCGTATAAAGCCTGCTCAGCCTCTTCCGGTCCGGAGGCTACGGTAACACCCTTTCCGGCGGCCAGGCCATCGGCCTTAATTACAACTGCACCTCCGTAAAAACGGGCCAGGTGCCTTCTTGCATCATCAAAATCATCAAATATAGTAAAGTCTGCTGTAGGTATGCCCCATTTTTTCATTTTTCGTTTCGCCCATACTTTGCTTCCTTCAAGCATTGCCCCTTTTTCCCCTGGCCCAAAAACCTTTAAGCCAACAGCCCTGAACTGGTCGGCAAGGCCCATTACCAGGGGCACTTCCGGTCCTACTACAGTTAAATCTATTTTCTGTTTCTGGGCCCAATCTTTTAAACCACCAATATTATCAGCCTGAATATCAATACATTCTGCCAGCTTTGCTATACCGGCATTTCCAGGGGCACAATACAGTTTTTCCAGGAGTGGACTCTGGGCCAATTTCCAGGCCAGAGTGTGTTCACGGCCCCCGCTGCCAACTATTAATACGCGCATTTGTATACCCCCTAATGTTTAAAATACCTTCTCCCGGTGAAGACCATGACCAGTCCAAGTTGGTTACAAAGCCTGATAGATTCTTCATCTCTTAATGAACCACCGGGTTGTACAATTGCTTTGATCCCTGCTTTGGCTGCTTCATCTACAGTATCTGGAAATGGGAAAAAAGCATCGGAACCAAGCACTGCTCCCCTGGCTTTTTCACCTGCCTGTGCAAGGGCAATTTTTGCTGCCCCGATCCTGTTCATCTGCCCTGCTCCTACCCCGAAAGTCTGGTTGCTGCCGGCTACCACTATTGCGTTTGAACGAACATGTTTAACTACTTTTTGAGCAAAATCTAAAGCTTTCCATTCTTCATCACCTGGTTTTTTTTCTGTAACTACAGTTCCCTGCCTTACATCTACTTTTTCGCGATCTAAGGTTTGGGTTAGCATGCCGCCAATTACTTTTTTCAAATCAAAGTCATTTCGCCTACGTTCTGGCAATTGAATATCAAGTAAACGAATATCGCTTTTTTCTTTTAATATTTCCAATGCTTCAGCTGTGAATCCCGGAGCAGCTATTACCTCTAAAAATATCTCAACCATTACCCTTGCCGTTGCCGCTCCGACGGGCCTGTTTAGAGCTAATACACCACCGAATATTGAAACAGGATCCGCATCGTAAGCAAGGTTGTATGCTTCAAATATGGTAGGGCCTGAGCCTACTCCACATGGGTTGGCATGCTTTACCGCCACTACCGTGGGATCGTCAAACTCGAGTACTAGTTCCAAAGCGGCATTTAAATCATTTATGTTATTAAATGAAAGTTCTTTACCCTGCAGCTGCCTTGCTGCTGCCAGTCCCGTCAATGGACCACTGTCTGCATAAAATGCCGCCAACTGCTGCGGGTTTTCACCATAGCGCAAGTCTTGAATTTTTTTGAATGCCATTGGAAGATATTCCGGATATTTTTCTGCCTGGTATTCGTATAATGTGTTTAAATATTTTGTTATAGCAGCATCATATGCTGCTGTATGCGCAAATGCTTCTGCTGCGAGCTTACAGCGTGTGCTCTTTCCTACAGAACCCTCAGCTTTTATCTCATCTAAAAGGCTGTTATAACGCGCTGGGTTTACCATAACGGCCACGTGATTATGATTTTTAGCTGCAGCGCGCAGCATTGCCGGCCCCCCGATATCAATATTCTCGATCGCTTCTTCCAGGCGCACTCCATCCCGTGCTACTGTTTCTTCAAAAGGATATAGATTAACGACAACAATTTCAAAAGGAATAATACCGTGCTCTTCAAGTTCATTCTGCTGTTCCGGCAGGTCTAACCTGGCCAGTATAGCGCCATGAATTAATGGATGCAGTGTTTTAACCCTGCCTCCCAGTATCTCGGGGAAACCCGTTACATCTGCTGCCTCGGTTACAGAAATACTTGCATCCCGAAGTGTACGGGCAGTGCCCCCTGTAGAAACTATCTCATAACCAAGCTCTGTTAGCTCACGAGCCAGATCTATAATTCCAGTTTTGTCTGAAACACTGATTAAAGCTCTACGTTTTTCACTCGACAATATAGCACCTTCTTCCGTTAACCTGAAGCTTTTCACGACAAAATAGATCTATTGCAATAGGATATAGACGGTGCTCCAATGCCTGGATTCTCTGTTTAAGGGTTTCTATTGACTCTTCCTGGATGAGGGGGACTGATTCCTGCAATATAATTGGGCCGCTATCCAGCCCTTCATCTACAAAATGAACCGTGCATCCGGACACTTTCACACCGTGAGCGTAAGCTTGTTCTATTCCGTCAGTTCCAGGAAAAGACGGCAGAAGCGAGGGGTGGATGTTTATTATTTTCAATGGAAATGATTTTATAAAATAAGGGGTGAGCAACCTCATAAAACCTGCTAACACAACGAGATCTACTTCTTCACTCTTTAAAATTTCAGCCAGGGCAAGATCGTAATTCTCCCGATCGTCATAATTCCGAGGGTCAATAAATAAATTTTTAATTCCTCGTTTTTCAGCTCTTTCAAGGGCCTTTGCATCTCTCCGATCACTGATTACCAAAACTACTTTACCCTGTATTTCAGCTCTTGACTGGGCCTCCAATATAGCTTCCAGGTTGCTGCCAAAACCTGAAGCCAGGACGGCAACACGTTTCATATAGATTCCTCCAGGCAGGTTTTCTCTTTTATATTTCGACTTTTTTATTTGCAATTCCTTTAAGCAAAAACTTGGGTTAGAGCTACTAGCATGCTTACTTAAATATACAGCCGGAGTGACCCTTTGTTACCATACCAATTTTGTAAGCATCAATACCTTCTTCTGTTAAATCCTTAATAACATTTTCTACGACTTCTTCAGCAACATAGAGCGAAAACCCAATCCCCATATTGAAAGCACGGAACATTTCTTCCCTGTGAATCGAACCAAGCTCTTTGATTAAATCAAATATGGCATGGACCGGCCATGATCCATCTAAGACTTCGACTTGCAGTCCATCAGGCAATACACGGGGTAGATTGCCTGGCAAGCCGCCGCCCGTTATATTTGCCATACCCTTGATATTATGCTTATTTAATAATTGCAATACCGGTTTTACGTAAATTCGTGTCGGTTTTAATAACTCCTCCGCAAGAGTTATTCCCAGGGCAGACTGATTATCCGTTAACACCAGGGCAGCGTCTTCGAGCAATACTTTGCGGGCCAGCGAGTAACCATTGCTGTGTAAGCCTGTCGATGCTATACCAATTACGGCGTCCCCTTCCATGATGCCTGATCCATCAATAACAGCAGATTTGTCAACCATACCTACTGCAAAACCAGCCAGATCATATTCATTACGGGTATAAAAACCGGGCATTTCGGCAGTTTCCCCCCCCAGCAGTGCGCATCCTGCCTGGCGGCACCCTTCAGCTACGCCACTAATAATTTCTTCCACCTGGGTGGGAATCAGTTTGCCGACAGCCAGATAGTCCAGGAAAAAGAGAGGTTCTGCACCCTGAACCAAAATGTCATTCACGCACATAGCCACACAGTCTATACCAACAGTGCCATGCCTCTCTGAAGCGAAGGCAATCTTCAGTTTGGTACCAACACCATCCGCCCCGGCAACTAAAACCGGTTCAGCTATGCCTTCAAGCTGAGGGGCGAATAAACCCCCAAATCCGCCCAGTTCCTGCAAAACTTCTGGCCTGAATGTTGACCGGGCCAAAACCTTGATCCGCTCAACAGCAGCTTCACCTGCTTCAATATCAACACCGGCTTTTTTATAGTCCATTCCATCTGCCATCCTGAAATCCCCTTTAAAAAAAAGAAACCCGGCCTAAGCCGGGCTTCTCCATGATTTAGAAGAATAGTGGTGCAAATACCAAAGCTACTATACTCATCAGCTTAATTAATATATTCAGCGAAGGGCCTGCTGTATCTTTGAATGGATCGCCAACAGTATCTCCAACTACGGCAGCTTTGTGTGGTTCGCTTCCCTTTCCACCATGGTGCCCTGCTTCTATATACTTCTTGGCATTATCCCAGGCGCCGCCGGCATTCGCCATGTTTATAGCCTGCAATACACCGGTTACCAGGGCCCCGGCCAATAAACCTCCAAGCGCCTCTTTGCCAAGAAACGGTATTAAACCTACCGCAAGTGGAACTATTACAGCCATTAAACCGGGGACAACCATTTCCTTCAGGGCTGCCCTGGTACTTATATCAACGCAACGCGCGTATTCAGGTTTTGCCTTGCCCTCCATCAAACCTTCAATTTCCTTAAACTGGCGGCGTATCTCTTCAATCAGTGAAAAGGCTGCGTTGCCTACAGCTTCCATTGTCCTGGATGTAAAGAAGTAGGTTAGCATCCCGCCGATTAGAAGACCGGCAATAACCCGGGGACTTGTTATATCAATTACACTTAATCCGGCAACCTGTGCATAAGCGGTAAAAAGGGCCAGGGCAGTAAGGGCTGCTGAACCAATTGCAAAGCCCTTCCCGATTGCAGCAGTGGTATTCCCTAAAGAATCAAGCTGGTCGGTAATCTCACGCACCTCAGGTTCAAGTTCTGCCATTTCAGCAATTCCACCGGCGTTATCAGCAACAGGTCCATATGCATCAACAGCAACTGTCATGCCGACAGTTGAAAGCATGCCGACAGCTGATATGGCAATCCCGTAAATACCTGCTACCTGGTATGACACAAGAATTGCAGCAACTATGGCAATAATTGGGAACACTGTACTTTTCATTCCAACTGCCAAACCGCTGATAATGTTTGTTGCCGGTCCTGTAAGCGAAGCCCTGGCAATATCCTGGACCGGTTTAAAATGATCTGAAGTATAATACTCGGTAACCCGCCCAATAATTACACCTGCCAGTAAACCGGCAATTACCGCAAAGAATGGACCGTAGTTTTCAAATACTCCCTGGCTGATAAAAGAACGAACCAGGAAAAAGGAACCTGCTAAAACTACAATGGCGCTTACCCAAATACCGCGCTCTAAAACTGCGCCTAAGCGAACTCCATCTTTTGCCCTGACAAAGAAAAAGGCAAAAACCGATGCCAGTATTCCAATTGATGCAACTAACAGGGGCAGTAAGGCTCCACCAATGCTTTGTGTAATAACAACTCCCAGAGTCATTGTTGCAATCATTGACCCAACATAAGATTCAAAAAGATCCGCTCCCATGCCTGCAACATCACCCACGTTATCACCCACGTTATCAGCAATAACACCGGCATTACGTGGATCATCTTCAGGGATACCAGCCTCAACCTTGCCCACCAGGTCAGCCCCCACATCAGCGGCTTTTGTATAAATTCCACCGCCTACACGGGCAAAAAGAGCAATCGAGCTGGCACCGAGGGCATAACCATTGATCACAGATGGATCACGGATTATTATAAAAAGCATGCCCAGTCCAAAAAGACCGAGCCCGGCCACCATCATTCCCATTATAGTTCCACTGGAAAATGCTATAGTCAGGGCAGGATTAATACCTGACCGGGCAGCATGTGCAGTGCGTACATTTGCTTTCGTTGCAACTGTCATTCCCACATATCCAGCAGTTGCCGAAAATAAAGCTCCAACTACGAAACTGACTGATGTCAGCGGATTAATGATTGCTGCCAGAACAACAGCCAGCACCACAACAAAGATAGCGAGATAAGTATATTCTCGTTTCATGAAGGCCATTGCCCCTTCATGAATTGCGGAAGCAATTTCCTGCATCCGCTCACTTCCTGCTTCGACCTTGCCCATCCTAATCCATAAAATAAGAGCAAAAACAAGGGCAACCAGGGCACAGGCCGGTGCAACATAAATCAACATATCCATTTCTTTCTACCTCCCAATAGCTTTTGTCTGACTTAAATAGTATTTAATAAGTAAGCAATAAAACATAATATACTGTAAAACCACATTCAAACAATTCTCTTTCGAATCATTTAAATCCTGCATCAATCGTGTATTATGGGATAATCGCCGCTAAAACAGGCCCTGCATAATTGCCCAGATGGTAGGCCAAGAGCAGCAACAACTTCTCCCATGCTCAGGTATCCAATTGAGTCGGCACCGGTAAGCCTGGCAATTTCATCAACAGATCGGCTATAGGCAATAAGATCGTCCCTGTCAGGTGTATCTATGCCATAATAGCATGAACCGATTACAGGTGGAGAACTTATCCTAAGGTGCACTTCTGTTGCACCGGCACGCCTCATTATTCTGATCAACTTTAAACTGGTTGTCCCGCGAACTATGGAATCGTCTACAAGGACTACACGCTTCCCATCAACAATCTTGTTTACAGCATTTAACTTCAAATCAACCCCTTCTTCCCGCATTTTCTGGGTTGGTTTAATAAATGTCCTGCCAATATAACGATTTTTAACCAAAGCCATTTCGTATGGCAAACCTGCCTGTTCTGCGAAGCCTGATGCTGCTGCTATACTTGAGTCTGGAACCCCGGAAACTATATCAGCATCGACCGGGTGTTCCCGTGCTAAACGACGCCCCATTTCGCGCCTGGCCAGGTGAACATTTACGCCCTTCATGTTACTGTCCGGTCGGGCCAGGTATATGTATTCAAATATGCAGAGGTTTTCAGATTTGCTTTCAACAATCTGTCTGCTGTGCATCCCATTTTCATCAAGCACAATCATTTCGCCCGGCTCCAAATCGCGTATAAAAGATGCGCCTATGGTATCAAAAGCACAAGTTTCGGAAGCAAGATAATAGCCTCCTCCTTCCAGGCTCGCAACAGACAGGGGCCTGAAACCGTAACCATCTCGCAATCCAACAATTTTTCTGCCGTCGGTGACGACAAAGGCAAAAGCGCCTTTTAAACGGGGCGCTACCTGCGCAAGGGCTTCCTCCAGAGATTCGCTACCCTGCCTTGCCACCATGTGAGCTAAAAGCTCACTATCTGTATCAGTTTGGAATATAGCTCCTTGCTTTTCGAGCTCTTCACGCAATTCAAGAGCATTTAATAAATGTCCGTTGTGGGCAATAGCAAGTTCTCCATGGCGGTAACGGAGTTTCAATGGTTGAGTATTCTCAGGATCCCGGCCGTCAGAACCGTAAGAGTAGCGTACATGTCCGACTGCTAATTTACAGACTATGCCTTTTAGGTCAGCAGTGTCTGGAAAGACATCAGAAACCAAGCCCATATCCCTTTTCACCCATAGTTTCCTTCCATCTCCAGGTCCGGCCACAATACCTGCACTTTCCTGTCCACGATGCTGCAGGGCATATAAGGCAAAACAGGTTAGAAAAGCAAGGGGTTGGTTTTCTGCAAATCCACCGCAAACGCCACAGGCCTCCCGCGGTTTATCCGCAGCAGCTACCCCATAATACATGAAAAAACCTCCCCGTAAGCCTCTTTCATTTCATCGAGACTCAACTTAAGTATTATATCATCGTCACTTTTGATTATCAAAGTGTTTTCAATAGCTATTCCCAAAAATGTCAATGGAATAGAACTTTCCTTTGAAAGCATAACTATTTTATCTCTATTACCGGGTTTAAAAGAGATAAGAATCCTTGATGGCCCTTCTCCAAATAACTGCATAACCAGGTTATCCATCCGGCCCAAATCAATTACCGCTCCCCTGTTGCCAGCCAAACAGCTTTCTGCAAGGGCAACAGATAGCCCTCCATCTGATAGATCGCGTGCTGACACTAATAGTTCTTCTGCTATTAACAAGCGCAGCTTTTCCTGTAGCCGTTTTTCAAACTGCAGATCAATATCGGCCAGTCTGCCTGCCACCTTATTACAGCAGCTTTTCAAATACTGGCTGCCGCCCAGGGAAACCTCAGGAGCGCCAAGCAGGCAGATTAAGTCACCTTCGCTTCCAAGAGCATTTGAACATGCTTTTTCCGGATTATCAAGAAGTCCTACTGCCCCGACCACCGGTGTCGGGTAAATTGCTTCCCCTTCGACTTCGTTATAAAAACTCACGTTGCCTCCAACTACAGGCACTTCTAACTCGCGACAGGCTTCTGCCATACCCGTTACAGCCTGTCTGAACTGCCAGAATATCTCAGGCTTTTCAGGGTTACCGAAATTAAGGCAGTCTGTAATGCCAATCGGTTCGGCACCAACACAACTCAGGTTTCTCGTCGCCTCTGCTACAGCCATCATACCGCCTATGTAGGGGTTCAAATAGGTTAACCTTCCATTACCATCAACGGAAAGGGCAAGCCCTTTTCCGGTTTCACGCAGCCGGATAACTGCAGCCTCTCCTCCCGGACCCTGAACCGTGCATGTCCGCACAGAGTAATCGTATCTGCGCCAGGCCCATTCCTTTGATGCCACATCAGGTGACGAAAGCAGTTTTAAAAGAGCTTTCCCGAAACCCCCGGGTGGCGGCATTACAGAAGGATCAAATTTTGCCAACTCATTGTAGTACACAGGCTCTCTATATTCCGGGTTGTAGGCAGGAGCTCCGCCTGCCACACTGTCAGCAGGTAATTCTACTACCTTTTCTCCCCGGTATAGAGCCACCACGTTACCGTCAGAGGTTACTTTTCCCAGCACAGCCAG
Organism: Syntrophomonadaceae bacterium; assembly: GCA_007129055.1. Lineage (GTDB taxonomy): Bacteria > Bacillota > Dethiobacteria > DTU022 > DTU022 > SLQM01. The sequence continues at coordinate 6,305 of SKWE01000084.1, read as the reverse complement.
GGGCAGTTCCCAACGTTGAAATACCTTTTCCACTTCAGCTAGCTTGCCGGGCTCAACAATTAAAAGCATGCGTTCCTGTGATTCAGAAGTTAATATTTCGTAAGGCTGCATTCCTTCTTCCCTCAGCGGGACCTGGTCCAGATCTATTTCAATCCCTGTTCCAGCCCGGGAAGCAGTTTCTGTGAGGGCACATGTTAAACCAGCGCCACCAAAATCCTGAACCCCGCAAACCAAACTTTTCCTGATTGTCTCAAGGGTTGCATCCATTAATAATTTACCAAGAAAAGGATCTCCTACCTGGACTGCAGGGCGTTTCTCTTCCGATTCTTCTGATAGTTCTTCAGAGGCAAAAGTTACTCCATGAATGCCGTCGCGGCCAGTCCGGGCACCTACAAGAATAACCAGGTTCCCAATACCGCAAGCCTTACCCAATACTAGGCTGTCTTTGGGCATTACGCCGACGCACATGGCATTTACAAGCGGATTACCGCTATAGCAGGGATCAAAATAGATCTCTCCGGCAACAGTTGGAATTCCTACACAGTTTCCATAACCGCCGATACCGGCAACAACGCCGTCAAATAAATAACGGACCCGGGGATCTTCCAAGTCTCCAAACCGCAGGGAATTCAAAAATGCCACAGGTTGCGCACCCATCGTAAATATATCTCTTAAAATACCGCCGACACCTGTTGCTGCTCCCTGGTACGGCTCGATAGCCGAGGGATGATTATGGCTTTCAATTTTAAAAACAACTGCCCATCCATCTCCAATATCAACAACACCTGCATTTTCTCCCGGCCCCTGGATTACCCTTGGCCCACAGGTAGGAAAAAGACTTAAGGATGAGCGTGAATGCTTATAACTACAGTGTTCTGACCACATTACACTATACATGTTCAGCTCTGTTAAATTTGGCTCTCTGCCAACCTGTTCAACAATCATTCTGTATTCCTCATCCGTTAAGCCGAGTTCACGCCAGGCAACATTATCCATCAGTCCATCCACCCCTTTCCAGGCTCTTGAGAATTGATTTAAATATTACCAGACCGTCTGTAGAGCCCAGCAGGGCTTCTCCTGCCCTTTCCGGGTGAGGCATCATTCCTGCTACGTTTCGTTTACTGTTACAAATTCCAGCAATATTCAACAGGGACCCATTAGGATTTGCCTGCTCCGTAACATTCCCTTCCTGATCACAATAACGGAAAAGTATTTGCTTATTATTCTCTAACTCTTTCAGAGTAGCTGGATCAGCATAATAATTCCCGTCACCATGGGCAACAGGAATTTTCAGAACATCACCTTCTTTTGCTATAACAGTAAAAGGTGAATTATTATTTTCAACTTTCAGGTATACTTTTTCGCATCGAAATTGGAGGTGACTATTGCGGTAGAGGGCACCGGGCAGGAGGCCTGCTTCAGTCAACACCTGGAAACCATTACATATTCCCAGTATTAAGCCGCCTCTTTCAGCAAAATCAACAATAGTATCCATAACAGGGCTGAAACGCGCTATAGCACCGGACCGCAGGTAATCACCATATGTAAAACCTCCCGGCAAAATAATCAGGTCGTAATTATTAACTATTTTTTGGTTATAATAAATGTATTCAACCGGCAGGTTCAGAACATCTTTTAACAGGTGGTAAGCATCAAGATCACAGTTCGATCCGGGAAAGACTACTACTCCAAATTTCATCTGCCGGCCTCCTGTATTGTATAGCTGAAATCTTCAATTACAGGGTTACTGAGCAGCCTGCGTGACATCTCTTCCACCTGTAATGCGGCGTCTTTGCTATTACCCGCTTCCAGGGTTAATTCTATATATTTACCTACCCGTACACCCGAAGTGTTATTATAACCCAGCGCCTTCAGCGAATTCTCTACAGCAACCCCCTGTGGATCGAGAACCGCTTTTTTCAGGGTAACCTCCACTTTAGCAATGAATTGCAGGTTACTCTCCCCCCTCCAGGCGACGAAGTACTTCACGATATGCTTCAACAACCCCGCCCATATCCCTGCGAAAACGATCTTTATCCAATTTCTCTTTACTGCTGCTATCCCAGAAACGGCAGGTGTCAGGTGATATTTCATCACCTAATAAAATTTCGCCCTTATGTCTGCCGAATTCAAGTTTAAAATCAACAAGAATTATCCCCTTTTCCAACAAATATGGAACAAGGATATCATTTACTCTCAGCGCTGCCTTTTCAATTTCATCCATCTCTTCAGCGGTTGCCAACTCCATGGCATAAATATGGTAATGATTGATCATCGGGTCATGCAGCTCATCATCCTTCAGGGAGAACTCAAGCACTGTTTTTTTCATTTCCTTTCCTTCTTCTATGCCAAGACGTTTAGAAAGGCTGCCTGCGGCTATATTCCGGACAATAACTTCAACAGGAATAATTTCCAATCCCTTAACAAGCATCTCACGCTCTGAGAGCGGTTTCACATAATGAGTAGCTACCTCATTATCTTCCAACAGCTCAAAAAATATTGATGACAAGCGATTATTTAAAATACCTTTATCAACCAGTGTGTCTTTTTTTACACCATCAAAAGCTGTGGCATCATCCTTAAACTCAACAATTACCAATGCCGGATCTTCTGTCTTATAAATTCTTTTTGCCTTGCCCTCATACATAAATTCACATTTTTTCATCAGCTCAAACTCCTTTACCTGTTATATTCCAAGCCTTTTATATATATAGTTAACCCGTTTCAAATAATGAGCCGGGTTAAAACATTCATTTAATTTTTCTAAACCTAATTTTTCCTCAACTATAGTATCAGATGCCAGAAGATCTTTGAAAGAAAGCTTTTCCTCCCAGGCTCTCATTGCACATCCCTGTACAAGGTCATAAGCATCTTCACGGGACAACCCGCTTTCAACCAGTTCAAGAAGTACCCGCTGGGAATAGATCAACCCTCCGGTTATCTCCAGGTTTTCAGACAGGTTTTGATCATTAATTTTTATGTCTTTAATCACCCTGATCATCTCTTGTAAGATGTGATCTGTGGCAATCGTACTGTCCGGCAGGATGACGCGCTCCACTGAGGAGTGTGAAATATCCCGTTCATGCCAAAGCGCTACATTTTCCAATGCTGCAACAGCATACCCCCTGAGAAGACGGGCAATACCGCAAACTTTTTCGCAGGTAACAGGGTTGCGTTTATGGGGCATTGCTGATGATCCTTTCTGCCCGCTATAAAATGGTTCTTCAAGTTCACGAACTTCAGTCCGCTGGAGGTTCCTGATTTCAAGAGCCACCTTCTCTAAAGTAGCACCGATTAAAGCCAATATTCCCAGGTACTCAGCATGTCGGTCACGCTGCAGAACCTGGGTCGATACTGGAGCAGGTTCCAAGCCTAGCTCTTTACAGACATACTCTTCGATGAAAGGATCGATATGGGCAAAGTTTCCAACCGCACCAGATAGTTTTCCAACACTTATACTTTTTGTCGCTTCTTCAAATCGCTTCCGGTTTCTTTGAATCTCTGCCATCCAGAGAGCAAATTTTAAACCGAGGCTGGTCGGTTCAGCATGTACACCGTGTGTTCTTCCCACGGTGGCTGTATCCTTGTGTTTTAAAGCATGTTGTTTTAAAATATCTTCCATTTCCTGCAAACCTGCAGCAATTATTACCGAAGCTTCTTTAAGCATTACAGAAAGAGCGGTATCAACAATATCATAAGAAGTAAGCCCGTAATGAAAATAACGGCTTTCTTCACCCAGGGACTCAGCTACAGCTCTTGTGAAAGCTACCACATCATGGCGCGTCTCTTTTTCCAATTCTTCAATCCGCTCTACAGTAAAAGCAGCATTTTCAGCGATCAATGAGGCTGCTTCACGGGGAATGACACCCAGTTCAGCCCAGGCCTGTGAAGCTAGTATTTCTACCTCCAGGAATTTCCTGTAACGGTTCTCCAGGCTCCATATCCTGCCCATCTCTTCCCCGGTATAGCGTTCAATCATTTTTATTCACCTGCTCCATTTCGTTTTCTTTCTTTAATTTTTTCCTGTAATTTTTTGTCTTTTTCTTCTACTTTTAAGGCCAGTGCATCACGATAAGCCGATAGCTTTTTCTGTAAAGCTTCGTCTTCCACTGCCAGGATCTGTGCTGCAAGTAAACCGGCATTATATGCGCCGTTAATAGTCACAGTTGCTACCGGAATCCCCTGGGGCATCTGGACAATTGAATGCAGCGAATCTACTCCCTGAAGCGGTTCAATAGCTACTGGAACCCCGATAACCGGTAAATATGTCATTGATGCTATAACACCCGGCAGATGGGCTGCGCCTCCGGCGCCGGCCACTATAACTCCGATACCTGCTTCGGTTGCGCCGCGGGCAAATTTTGCAGTTTTTTCAGGATGCCGATGTGCACTTGATACTACCATTTCCCATTCTATGCCAAATTGTTCAAGAGCTTCTGCACACTTTTCCATGATCGGTAGATCTGAATCACTGCCCATTATTATTCCAACCTTTTTTGTCATTACCATTTTCGCCTCCACTCTATTGGTCGGCAGCCGGAAAAACGAAACCCGGGTTAATTCTCTTAATGTAATCACCACAGGTTTCGAATTCCGGTTTTCACCTTTAAATATATACTATCAAAAGCTTTTTTTAATAATACTTAAACCTGTAATAAACCTTATATTACTACGCTTTAAAACAGCCCGAAAAAGTGAACGAGAGATATAGCTGCCAGAATGTAGAGCAGCCAATGTACTTCCTTGGATTTTCCGGCTACAACTTTTACCAGTGGAAATGCGATAAAACCAAATGCAATCCCATCGGCAATGCTGTAGGCCAATGGCATAAATATAATGGTTAAAAAGGCAGGGAATGCCTCCGTAAAATCATCAAAGTCGATTTTCATAACTGCCCCGACCATCAATACACCCACTATAATTAAAGCCGGTGCAGTTGCTTCAGCCGGTACCAGCCCGGCAAGCGGGGCGAGGAAAAGGGTCAGGAAGAACAAGATCCCGGTCACAACTGATGTAAATCCAGTTTTACCGCCTTCAGAAATACCGGCTGTTGATTCGATATAGGTTGTGACAGTGCTGGTTCCTATCAGGGCTCCACCCATTGTTCCGATTGAGTCCACCAGCATTGCCTTATTGACTTTCGGCAAGCGGCCATCTTTATCAAGATACCCTGCCCTGGCACCTGTTCCAAGCAGCGTGCCCATGGTATCAAATACATCAACAAAAACAAATGAAAATATAACAAATAAAGGAATGGCAAAGACTGCCCTGAAGTCTAACTGTAATAATATTGGCGATAAGCTGGCCGGAGGCCCAAAAATGTCACCAAATCCTGTTGGGGCTGGTTGAAAGCCCATAATGAAGCTAACAATTGTCGTAAGCAGAATTCCAATCAAAATTGCCCCGCGAATTTTTCTGGCCATCAACACAGCAATAAATAAAAGGCCAATTAATGAAAGCATGGGGCCCGGGTCAGTCAGGTTGCCAAGTGTTACCTGGGTAGCTTCATAGCCAACAATAATACCTGCATTTTGTAACCCGATAAATGCAATAAACAAACCGATACCGGCAGCAACTGCGCTTTTCAGGCTGGTTGGTACAGCAGCATCTATATGTGCGATAGCCCCTGTTACAGCTAATATAAGAAAGACCACTCCTGAAATGAAAACTGCTGCCAGGGCGGCCTGCCAGCCGAACTGAGAAGCCACAACAAAAGCAAAAAATGCATTAAGCCCCATACCACTGGCCAGGGCAAAGGGATAATTGGTTAGCAAACCCATTAATATAGTGGTTACACCGGCTGCAATTATAGTCGCTGTCATTACTGCGCCAAAATCCATGCCAGTTGTGCTTAGTATAAAGGGGTTTACAAAGATAATGTAAGCCATGGTCATAAAAGTTGTTGCTCCGGCTGTTGTTTCGGTCTTTAAATTAGTGTTGAATTCCTTAAACTTAAAAAACTTTTCCATTCTCTTCCTCCTAAAGTTATTTGGGTAAACTTAAAGACTAAAAGGTTATAAATAATAAAGAAGTCTGAAAGGAAATATTAGCAGTAAAGAGATCACCTCCCGGAATAGAATGAGCCCAAACAGATAGGCATCGAGCGAAACCTACCCGCCTGGGCTTTTATCCCTCCGGTGTGGCAGCCATTTTTTTATACGGCACGGCTGCCTGTGTCACTCGGACCAGCCCGCTTTGTCATACTTTTTAACCAAGTTTTATAAGTAAGCGGCGGAACCCTAGACACACTTTCCCTCGTTAAAATTTTATTTTTAACGATTCATATTCAGTTTTCTCCCTGAAAC
>SKWE01000065.1 GCA_007129055.1 Syntrophomonadaceae bacterium | reverse complement strand
CTACCACTGAGCTACTCCCGCAGACTGGTGCCGAGAGGCAGAATTGAACTGCCGACACGCGGATTTTCAGTCCGCTGCTCTACCGACTGAGCTATCTCGGCCACATGGCGGAGCTGACGGGACTCGAACCCGCGGTCTTCGGCTTGACAGGCCGATATGTTAACCAACTACACCACAGCTCCATGTGCATAAATAAGTATACAAAAGCTAATTATAAAAGTCAATAGAATTAGGGTTGCTTAGAAAAATAATTAATGAATAGAGGAAAACCTATTCAAGTGAAAGAGTTTTTGGTGATTTTCCCTTACCTGATTCTTTTTTCAGGCGGTTCAGCCTTTCTTCCTCGCCAGAACTATAATATATAAGGCTTTGCAGCTCGATAGTCAAATCTGCATTATGAACATGAACATCATCAGGAACCCTGAGTTTAACTGGCGCAAAGTTTAGAATAGCTTTTACACCAGCCTCAACTACCATGTCAGCTACCTCCTGGGCAGCTCCTGCCGGTACTGCTATGATAGCTACCTTGATAATGTTGCTCTTAATGTAAGCGGGAAGTTCAGTAAGCGCAGATATTTCAATTTCCCCGATCTGTTTTCCAATCAGCCGGGGATCCTGGTCAAATACAGCTACAACATCTACATACGGGTTTTTGCTTGAATTATACCTTGTAAGGGCAGTACCGAGATTTCCGGCACCAATTATAACAGTTTTAATTCTTTTATCAAGACCGATAATTTTAATTATTTTCTCGCGTAAATAAACAGTGTTGTAACCAGCGCCGCGGGTGCCGAAAGCGCCGAAATAAGCAAGATCTTTGCGGATCTGCTCTGCAGTAAAACCTGATTCATTGCTCAGCTCTTTAGACGAAACCATATCTATTTTTCTCTGAATTAGCTGATCTAATATACGGAGATAGACCGGCAACCTTTTGACAACTGATTTTGAAATGTTACGATCTGGCATCTGCTCACCCTCCAAAGCCGGTCGTTTAATTACTGCGCATTAAAACATCCCGGGGCAATTGTTCCAGGATAGCTTTCTTATCCTGCCTTTCAGGCTTTAACTCATCTATTAAAGCTACTGCACACTTTACATAGTATTTCGCTTTTTCGTAAGTATAATGAGGCCCGTCACCATCTACTACTGCCTGAGCAACTTTGCCAATCTGGCTGGAAGTTGCCTTATCTGCCATGAAGTGTTCGTTTACCGGCCCTCCCTCAAACGATGCATTAATGGTTCTAATAAGTGGTAGGGTTATTACCCTGTTATTTAAGTCGCCATACAGGGGTTTACCGGTAATATTCTTTTGGCCGGTATAGTCTAAAAGATCGTCGACAAGCTGAAAAGCCATTCCCAGGTTATAACCGTATTCAACCCAGGCTTCCTGCTCTTTCCTGCTTCCTCCGCTCATCAGGCTGCCTGCCTGGCAGCAGCCAGAAAAAAACGAAGCGCTCTTCTTTCCGATCCATTGAAAATAACGTGATTCCAAATCGCTGTTATCTATACTGGCAAAAGCCTGCTCAATTTCACCCTCAGACATTTTTTCAACAATATCTACCACTACCTCCAGCAACTCAGAGTTATTATAGTTTACTAAAATTTTAAACGCCTGGCTTAACAGGTAATCCCCGCTTAAAACTGATATTTTATTACTCCACTTGACATGCAAAGCATCCTTGCCACGCCGGGTAGCAGCCTGGTCAATTACATCATCGTGCAGCAAAGAAGCAGTATGAATAAGCTCCAGGGCAATTGCGGCATCGATTAAGTGATTAAGATTTCTGTCAGCACGATAAGCAGCTATCAAGAAAAGAGCCGGGCGGATTCTTTTTCCCGTGCCGTTAAAAATGTAATCACCGACTGCATTTATTTCGGGGCCGGCACCTTGAACAATACTCCTTAGCCCTTCATTTACCAGGGTCAGCTCTTTTTCAACTAAACTCCAATTATGTTCCAGTTTTTTAACCCCTATTCAAAATTATTCTAACATCTTTTCGACAAAATAAGAGTAAAACCCTTTTTGTTTGCTGGCAAGTCAGGAAAAAGATTTCTTTATAACCACTAATTCCGGAGGACTGCCAAACCGGTTAACAACCTGTAAACGATACACCAGGTAATCATTTGATACAAGATCTGCTGAATACTTGATGATTTCCTTACTCTCCAGGTAACCTTCTTCATGCCCCGGGTATAAAACGATAGTTATTACGCCATCATTTTTCAAAAGGTTAAGAGCCTGTTCCAGGCTTTCAATTGATGTACTGCTTTTTGTAATTATCTCCTTGTTTCCGCCTGGCAAATAACCTAGGTTATACATTACCACTGAAACTTGATCGGAAGTAAAGTCGGCCATTCTTTCGTGGCCTGAATGAATTAGCTTAACCCTGTGGCTAAAGCCGGCTTTTTGCAACTTAGCGGCAGTTATCTGCAGTGCTTGATCCTGAACATCAAATGCATAAACTTTTCCTTCTGCACCTACCCTATCCGCCAGGAACATTGTATCGAAGCCGTTTCCGGCAGTAGCGTCAATAACAGAATCTCCCGGTTCTATCGCCAACCCGGCACAGTGCTGAGCTATTTCAGTTATTTTATCCAGAGATACCATTGATTGTTATCCCCAATCAATATATTTCCATACTGGTTGATATAATTTCTATTCCATTTTCTTCTTCGATGAAATTGATTATTTTTCCCGTAATACTATCAGCGCCTGCACCATTGAAACAAACTGCAGCAATCCCCAGTTCTGCCTTCTGCCATAGATCCTGACTGCCGATTTCAGTTATAGATACGTTGTACTGATTTCGGAGACGCTGAACCAGGCTCTTCGTTACCTGACGTTTAGCTTTCAGTGATGTTTTACCGGGGATATAGATTTCCAAAGTAAGAATGGCTACGCGAATTGCTTTCACCACCAGTTAAATAAATCTGAGCATTAATTGCTGAATGTAGTCATCTACACTTAATTTTTCTTTTTGCAGTTGTTTATAAAGCTTATTTACCGGCATATTTAAATTACTGCTTTCAAGGTCACCCAGGTGCCTGAAATACCCTGTTCTACGGCCAAGCTTAAATATATCCCGCTCTTCTTCACCCAGGGTTAGATATCTATTTATGACACCAAGCATGCAATTCTTATCCTCTGGAAATTTGCCACAAACTTCCTCAAGGAGGTTCAAAATATGATCGCTATATAAGCTGCTCTCAATTGTTTCCAGATTTTCTATAAATAAAGCTTCTTCCCTGACTACCTGGTCGTCTTTTAACAGCTTGAATTCACCGTTTTCTATCTTTTTATACAGTGGGCTCAATTTGGGAACTGCAAGGGTTCTAACCCTGATAAAATCCGGATTAATTCTATTTAGAACATCAGCAGTATCAAGGGCATGCTCTTTCCACAGCTTTTCACCGCCAAGGCCAAGAATGACATATTCGCTTAGCGACAACCCCGCATTTTTTACAAGTTTTCCCGCTTCAACATGCTGATCCCCGGTAACTCCCTTTTTCATAAATTCCAATACCCGATCGTTTCCACTTTCTAAACCGACATGAATACGGCTTAACCCAGCTTTTTTTAGCTCTGTAAGCTCTTTTAATGAACGGCGTAAAATGGTGCGAGATCGGGAATAGGTAGTAATGCGTTTGACCAATGGAAATTTATTTTGTATAGTTTTCAAAACTTCAATCAGATCATTTACAGGTAAAAGCAGGCTGTCACCGTCCTGTAAAAATACATTTTCTCCACCATGATACTGCCAAAATGCAATGGAAAATAGCTCTGGGTAGCTGCTTTGGATATATGCCGCTACCTGGCGATTAACTTCTCCCCCAAAACCTTTTTCGACAGATATTTCCCTGGTTTTCTTCAACGCAGATGCCATAGAATCAAGGTCACTTTTGATTTCTTCCACACTGCGCCTGCTGAATCTTTCGCCCTTGTAAACAGGACAAAATAGACATTTATTCCAGGGGCAGTTGCGAGTAACCCTGACCAGCAGGCTATTTGCCTCATTCGGGGGGCGGATCGGGCCCTGCTCAAAATTATATTTACTTCTAAAAATCACAGCTACCCTCCATTGCCGCTATTGGTAAGATTTAATAAAAGGCACAGCAAGCTGTGCCTTCATGGCCCAATAACATTGTATAAGATAACGTTTACTCAGCGAGGTACTGTCTTAAAACATCCCAGAGTTCCTGTGGTTTGAACGGCTTTGTCATATAGTTTTCAGCGCCAAGATCCATAACCCTCTGCCTGTCTTCTTCCTCAGCCTTTGCAGTAAGAACTATTACAGGTATGGAAGCAGTATCTTCATTTTCTTTAAGAGTTTTTAGCACTTCAAATCCGTCAACTTTCGGCAGCAGTAAATCAAGCAATATCAGATCCGGATGCTCCCTTTTAACGGCATCAAGCGCTTCTTGTCCATCTTCAACTATTTCTATATCATAACCAACTGCATCCAGGCAGGTACGAACGCCCAAAATTACATTTTTTTCATCTTCGACAAGCAGTACTTTTTTTGCCATTCTTTATTCTCCATTTCCTTCAGAATTCGGCAGCGTTACAGATTCCCCGCCCTGGTATACAGGAAATGTAAAGGTAAAGGTAGTTCCCTTACCAACTTCACTGTCAACCCATATTTCACCGCCGTGTGCCATTACAATATCTTTAGCAATCGCCAGGCCAAGCCCAACTCCACCGGTACCTTTTTTGCCCGACCCGCTAACCTGGACATACTTGCGGAAAATCTTATCCAAATGTTCTTTAGGTATGCCACTGCCAGTATCTTCAACAGAGAAAAAGTGTCTTTTCCCGCGCTGGCGAACCCTGACCGTTATCCTGCCTCCAGGTTCAGTATAACGCATGGCATTGCCAACCAGGTTGGTTAGAACCCAGACCGCTTTATTAAAATCAGCTGCTACTGGAGGCAGATCAGGCGGAAGGTCTGTAATTAGTTCAACTTCCTGCTTTTCAGCCTGGATTCTCATCGGCCTTACAGCTTCATTTATCAGGTCGTCTACATCGGTTGGTTCAGCTTCAACATAAATAGTGCCCGACTCAATGCGTGTTAACTCCATCAGGTTTTCAATCAACCTGTTTAATCTTTCACAGTCTGAACCGATAGCTTCCAGTACTTCCTTGCCCCTGGGAGTTAAATCACCCAGCATACCTTCTTTTAACATTTCTACACCGACAATAATTGTCGTAAGAGGGGTGCGAAATTCGTGGGAAACAATTGAAACAAAATCTGTTTTAATTTTTTCCATCTCATGGAAGCGAGTCACATCTGTAAGCTGCACCAGAGCACCCCACAGTTCGCCCTGATGGAATATCGGGTTAATCGCTATCTTGAAAAAGTAGCGCTGGTCCAGGCGCTTAACTTTAACCGAAGCTTCTTCATAAGAGCATTTTAAAGCTTCCTGCTGTTCAAAAACATCGCTAAGCAGTTCCTCGAGTTTTGTTATCGCCGTTAACTCCGTTATTTTCTGACCCAAGGCTTTTTCCGATTCTGTGTGAAAGAACTCTTCGGCAACTTTATTTAACCATGCTACATTAATATCGCGATCAACCAGGAAAATTGCATCTGCCAGGTTATCGGCTATGGTATCCAGGTTTATCGGCTCTGGTAAGTTATTCAATTTCACACCTGCCTCTCTTTTGAAAAATTTTGAATTATATTGAAATAATAACAGCGCTTTGCTTTCCAATTATACCATCATAAGCTGGCATTGAAAAGGCTTTAACACGTTACTTTTCTACAAAGAGCATGGGAAAGCCCCCGTTCAAAACGGGGGCTTCTAAGATTTTTCATTCAACCCATCATCAGCTGCGGTTATCGAAAATAACCTGTTCTGTAATAAACTTCTCCAGGCCTATTTTGTTGCTTATTGCGTCCAGCGAACTGGCCTCAACTGATACGGGCAGTTTAAATTGTTCTGATACTTCATGGGCTATTGTTTTATGCAATGCATCTTCATCACTGCCTGATATACCCTTTACGACCAGCTTCAAGGCATCTTCCGCATCTTCACTGTTAATTTCGACATACCAGAGCAGGACATCATCCTTTGAATACATATACTTCCTCAAATGATTAGCATTAAATTTGAGTTCTCCATCTTTGCCTTTTAAATCATAAATAAATTGTTTGCGTTCAATATCCCCTAAAATACGGGGAACCGTTCGCTTGCATCCGGGGCATGGTTCGGTAGTTATACCGCCGCTGGCAATATCCCCGGTTTTATACCTGAGGAAAACGGTACCGCGTGCATCAAGGTGGGTTATTACAACCTCGCCCCGTTGGCCTTCACCAAGAACTTCGCCACTTTCCGGGTCCACTATTTCAATATAAACATGATCCGGGTTAATATGGTAACCATGATCCGGGGCACATTCAGCCCAGCCCGCTTTCACTTCAGAATTAAAGTAAATCCTCTGGACCTTCGTGTCAGCTGCGCCCAGCGATTTCATCAGGTTCTGAATACTGTTTACCGCTTCCATGGGAAGGTAATCAGTACCTGTAATAATACGTTCCAGGTTGGCGGCGCTAAAACCGAAATGCTCAAGAGTTAAAAGGGCAAACCTGCCATATCCCGGAGCAATAGCCAGTGCAGGAGCTTCCATACTGTCCATGGCCTTGAGTATTTTTTCCAGCCCAAGCACCTTGCCCCCACCTGCCTGTAGAGCAGTAGACCCGGTGCCAATGGTGCTGTAGAACATCTGCCAGAAATGAACATTTGGTGCGTAAGTAAAAGCATTAATCATAGTGTCATCACGGGTTATTCCCATAATGTCAAAGGCCCTGGTTCCCATCTCTTTCAGGTTGTCCAGGTCATAATGCGTATACTCAATCGGGATTGGTTTTGCAGTTCTACCTGCGGTAAAGTATATCGTAAAAAAATTATAATCGGCAGGGCTGGGCCCTTCCTCTTTTTTCCCAAACAGTGAAAAACCCTTTTTCTTTACTTTTTGTTCTCCTTCAGCCGGAGGCTCCAAAACAAACTTTTTAGGATGCAAAGGTTCGTTCTCCGGGGGAAGGATATCCTTTTTTTCTGTAAAAGGTATTTTTTTCAGGTCTTCAGCAGTCTTAATATCAGCAGGATTAATATTGTTTTGTTTGAATAACTCCCGGTAATATGGATGCCTGGCCGCCATTTCATCATTAACCATTTTTTGCAGAAGCTCGTCCTGTAATTTTTTAATGGCCGCTGCCGGCATCTTGCTAATTTTACTCCACGCCTGCATACTCTGCCTCCTTTCGTTAATCAGTAATACTTAGTTATTTGGCCTGCTATCAAGGATCCGTTTTTCTTTCAGTTCAGTTTCCATCCCCAGCTGAGATACAAGCTCAGGAACTGATCTGAATATGATATCAGTTAGTGATACCTCTGTATCCCTGAGCACCTTCTGTTTAATATCAGCAGCAAATTTTTCGCGATCTATTTCACCCTTAGTGGCCACATACAGATAAATTTCGTCCAAATCAAAAGGATCGTCGTTTCTCTTGCGCATTTCCACCTGCCATTCCTCAACATCAGGATGGCTCATCATCAGGGGGAAGAAGTTATTCAGGTTAACCAGGGTGCCTTTCACCTTGGTCATGCTAAATTCTTTCAGCTCTGATTTACGCTGGATATTTGAACTAATCCTGGGAACAGTCCTGCCGCAGTTGGGGCATGGTTCAAAAAGAATTCCACCCTTGGCTATATCACCAGTCCTGTATCTAAGAACCGCTGTGCCTCTCCAGTCCAGGGCAGTATAAACAATTTCTCCTTCTTCTCCTTCGCCGACAGGTTCGCCGCTTTCCGGATCAATCGTTTCAAAAATTTCCATATCGGGATAGAGGTGGTACCCGTGATATTCGTCGTGCGAAGGGCATTCGGCCCATGCCACTTTAGCTTCTGTCATACCGTAGGTGGCAAGAACCATCACTTCTTCTGCACCAAGCTGCTTAAACAGTTCCTTAATCTTATCTTTTAATCCTGGCGGCACCCGTTCCCCGCCAAAGAAGATTTTCTTCACTGACGAAAAATCCCTGCCCTGCTTAACTGCTTCACGTAAGAAATAGTAGCAGTAGCCTGGAATAAATACAGCAACTGATGGGCGAATATATTCAAATGCATCCATCAGGTTGTTGGTTCCAACAATCTTACCACCGCCGCTGTGAAACCCGGGAACATTAGCTTTTTCACCGGCGAAAAAAGTCTGCCAGAAAGCCAGGTGGGGAGCAAAGGGGAAACAGTTAACCACTCTATCATCACTGGTTACCTTAAAAACATCCAGCAAGCGGGCACCGGATTCACGTAAATTTTCAAGATCCCTTTTTGAATATACAAATGGAGTTGGAAGCGCTGTCCTACCAGTAGTAAAATGGATGTGAACCGGCTTAAAATCATAAATTTTTTCCTCCACCACGGCTTTACCGCCAGTCATCGACATTTTAGCCAGGTGGCCGTATTTCTCTGTAACTTCCTCGTCAGGACGGATAATAAAATCTTTAGCCTTCTGGGGTTCTTCATCCGTCGGGGCGATGTCCCATTTATAAGTGAAGGGCAAATGGCGTAAATCATCTATTCCCTTTACTTTAAATGGATCGATATTTTCTTCTTTTAAAAGGTTACTATAATATGGGCTGTAAAGATAAATCTGATTGGCGATAAAGGCACGCAGTTTGCGATCCTGCATTTCCTTTATCTCTTTAAAAGGCATTTTGCTCAGTTTTTCCCAATTTTCCATAAAGCCATCACCTCCTGCAGTTTTTCTAAAACATGGGAAGGTCTCCCCGTTAAAAGAGAAACCTTCCCCTTTTTAAGAGTTACTTCGGAAACACATCATACAGGGTTGTCATAAACCATAACAGGAATACACATACCACAAGAATAGAAATCGGCAGGCCTTTGCTATTATAGCGTCTTTCATCATAATCAGGCCAACCATGCATTTCATCAACTTGACGCTGCAGTTCCTTTGGTGGGGGCGGTGTCAACCATGAAACAACAATGGTCAATATAAAAGAGAAGGTTACAGCTAAAACAGTAACCTTAATCCAACCCATCGGGCCATAAAGATACTTGGCAAAGAATGGAAATGGTATATCTACCGGGTTCATCCCCATGTAGTCAATCATAATCCAGCCTAAGAAGCCGATAAGTGAACCGACGACCATACCTGCCCCGACACCATACTTGTTGGTGCGTTTCCACCATATTCCGAGAACGATTGGCACACCGAGACCTGCGGCAGCAATACCGAAGGACCACATAATCGCCTTCAGAATGAACTCGGGCGGGTTGAGGGAGAAAAGAATAACAAAAACACCAACAAGAAACATGGCCAGGTAAGAAAGCTTCAGCTTCTTCTCATCATCAACCTCAGGCTTCATTTCGCCATAAAGGTCATGAATAAGACCGGCGCCCATGATCATCAGCAACCCCGATACTGTGGATAAGCCGGCAGCAACAGAACCGGCTACTGCAAGAGCCAACCAGCCTTCTCCGGCAAGCGCTTCCACCAGGATAAAGACCATATAGTCGTAAGCTGCCGGTGTCAGGTCGACTCCGGCCGATGTTTGCATAAAGTAAACAGCAGCAAAACCGGTGGCGTAAACTGTGGTATTGACCAAGCCAACCAGGAAGACGCAGATAACCGTGCTCCAACGGGCTTCCCTGGCATCACGCACTGTAAAGAAACGCATCACAAAGTGCGGTAAACCGATAATCCCGAAAAACGAGCCAAGAAAGATAGCTATATACGTTATCGGGTGTTCAAGCATAGCCCAAAAATAGTGAGGCACGAAAGAAATCATATCGGGCACCATATCCCCATAGCCCAGCGGCGGGAAAAACCACCCTGAAGTACCAAGCGTTCTTAAAACAATAGCTACCGGGAACATGAGGCAGAACAAGAGAACTATGGTTTGGAATGTCTGGTTGTAGGTAACCCCGTACATTCCGCCCAGGGTAACGTAAAGTGTTACCACAAGACCCCCGACCACGATTCCAACAACTTCGGGCACACCAAGTAAGAAATAGAAAACAATACCGATACCTTTCAAGTTGCCGGCCAGGTAAAGCACACTGACAACCATCATCACAACAACCGACATGTAACGCAAAGACTTGCTGCCGTACCTTTCAGAAATAAAAGCCATCGTTGTAAATGATTTATGGCGTCGCAGGTAAGGAGCAGCAAGGATCATCAAGCCGATAAAGGCGGCTGTAAATGAAGCATAAACGGCAACAGCAATATAAACACCTTCAATAATAAGAGCGGTTAAACCGATAAACGTGGTTAAACTAAGGGCCAGCGAAACCATGGCCAAACCATTATTCACTGCGCCAATACTGCGACCGGCCACGTAATAATCACCCAGGTTGCGGGTAAAGCGGCGAGCCCAGACGCTGATCATAACAGAAATAACAAGCACTATGATACTTAATACCAGACCTAATACAAAAACTTCACCTCTAGGTTCCATGAATTAATTATCCCTCCCTTCAACTAAGCTTTTTGTCTTTCTTCCAACCTATCCATAACCAGGCACCAGATAGCGCCAACAATGGTTACCCCAATCCAGCTGAACATAATTAACAGGAAATAGTGGAGCGGAAAACCCATTACAAAAAGGTTCTCTTTAACTACAAACATATTTTCTCCGTAAAAAGCTACAAGAGCTTCCGGAGTTGGAACCTGGTTGTAAAACACCTCGTTAAGGATAACCACAAAAGAACTAAAAAAACCGCCGGTAATGGCGACAATAATAAAACAGATTGTCGTGACCCATACCTCCAGCTTATAATCTTTCATCCGCGTTTCACCTCCTTAATTATAAACACTATTCTAACTTCGTTCATAGTTATGTAATTATTTTATATTTTACCTCCTTTCGGCTGTTTTTTATAATTCTAAATATAGTAAATATAATTATTCTACTTGCTATCTCAATTTCCTTCTTTTTTAACTGCCAACATTTTTACAAAACTATTTTTAAAGGCAGTAAAAAGGATAAATATGCTATTATAGTGGTAAATACAACTAATCGAAAGGCCGGTAATTTTTTATGTTAAATATTATTGCCTTGATCATTGCTTCGCTTTTCTTTTTAATTGGACTGGTTGGAACCCTGGTACCGATAATGCCTGGCGCTCCAATAATCTGGCTGGGTATGCTAATTTACGGATTTATAGCAGGATTTGAAAACATTGGCCCTACCTTTCTTGTTTTCCAGGCTTTTTTGGCGTTATCGGTAATGGGCGTTGACTATCTTTTTACCGCCATGGGCAGTCACTATTTTGGCGGAACGAAAGCTGCCATCTGGGGTGCAGCAGGCGGTTTACTCGTTGGCCTCTTCTTCTTTCCAATAGGGCTCCTTATCGGGCCCTTTGTAGGCGCTACCGCTGCAGATCTTCTTTCCAGGCGCAAGACAGCACCTGCAGTAAAATCAGGAATTGGCGCCTCACTTGGTTTTCTAAGCGCGCTGCCGATCAAGCTTGCCATAGAAACAGTAATGATAATTTGGTTTATATTCAGAATATTTTAATGCAAACTTTAATTTGTTTATAGTTTTTTTAATAAAGAAGGTATTTTGTATCTAGCATAGAATATTTTACACGGTTACATTTAGCGTAAACCGTTTACATTAACAAGGAGGAAGAGTTTAAATGGAAAAAGTATGGCTCAAAAACTATGAAAAAGAAGTCCCCCACTCAATCGACTACCCATCGCTATCGTTATACCAGTTATTCCAGCAATCCGCAAAAAAATACAGTCAGCAACCTGCAGTGCACTTTATGGGCCGGGAACTGACTTATGCAGAGCTATCTTCGCAGGTCGATGCCATGGCCGCCGCCCTGGCTGATCTTGGCGTAAAAAAAGGCGACCGGGTTGCAATTCATCTTCCTAACTGCACCCAGTTTCCAATCGCTTTCTTTGCCGCCCATGCCATAGGGGCAATAGTTGTTCCCTGCAATCCATTGTATGTCGCAAGAGAAATGGAGTACCAGTTGAAAGATTCCGGGGCAGAAACAATTATCACCTTAACCAGGTTTTATAAGATGATTAAAGAAGTGCAGCCAAAAACAGTTCTGAAAAACGTAATTGTTTCTAACATTAAAGATTTTTTCCCGGGATTTCTCAGCCTTCTCTACACAGTAGCTAAGGAAAAAAAAGAAGGAGACAGGGTAGAGATTGCCAAGGAAGACCATACTTTCACCGGCTTGCTAAGCAAGTATGCAGGCAAGAAACCACCTGCCGTTGAAGTTTCACCATTTGACCGCGCTGTATTCCTTTACACGGGAGGCACAACAGGAGTTTCGAAAGGCGCCGTACTGCAACACCGCAACCTTGTTGCAAATATGTTTCAGGTTAAGGCCTGGTGCACCGATTACCAGGATGGCAAGGAAGTTGCCCTTGGGGTTCTACCATTTTTCCACAGCTACGGCCTGACTACTATATTAAACCTTGGGCTGTTAAACGGTGCAAAGCTGGTTTTACTGCCCCGCTTCGTTTTGGGAGATGTTCTGAAGACAATCGACAAACAAAAACCTACCCTTTTCCCCGGTGTACCCACCATTTATGTTGCCATAAATAACGCTCCCAACCTCAATAAATATGACATTAAATCGATTCGTATCTGTATTAGCGGTGCAGCGCCGCTGCCCGTAGAAGTTCAGCAACAGTTTGAGAAAAATACCGGAGGGAGACTTGTTGAAGGTTTCGGGCTCTCAGAAACCTCGCCCGTTACCCATGCAAACCCTGTTTACGGTGTCCGCAAGCCCGGAAGCATAGGCCTTCCCATGCCGGATACGGAGTATAAAATAGTAGATGTGGAAACCGGAGAAAAGGAATTGCCGATCGGTGAAATCGGTGAACTTTGTATCCGCGGACCACAGGTAATGGAGGGCTACCTAAACATGCCCGAAGAAAATGCACAGAGCATCCGCGATGGATGGTTTTACACCGGGGATATTGCCAAGGCAGACGAAGATGGCTATACATATATTGTAGATCGTAAAAAAGATATGGTTATTGCCGGTGGATTCAATATCTATCCCCGCGACATCGAGGAAGTATTATATACCCATCCCAAGATCATGGAAGCAGCGGTAGCCGGCATTAATGATCCTTACCGCGGCGAAACCCTTAAAGCATATATCGTTTTAAAAGAGGGCGAAACAATGACTGAAGAAGAAGTTACAGATTACTGCAAAGCTAACCTGGCAGCTTACAAGGTACCCAAACTGGTAGAGTTCAGGCCTGAACTGCCAAAGACCATGATAGGAAAAGTTCTTCGCCGTATGCTGAGAGAAGAGGAAGAAAAGAAAAACCAGCAGCAGGTTTAATGAATCTAATGCGATATAACTTAGTTTTAGAAAAGCGGAGCTGTCCCTGCTCCGCTTTTTACTTGCCTGATAATCAGGTCCCGTTTATAATTCAGTTAGCGAGTTAAGCTAAAGTCGGCTAGAACACGAGGCGAAAGATTATGGATTTTCAAGATGAAATATTAATGGAAGAACAACCTTTAAGGCGTAAGATTTCTGATATTCACACCGCCAGGGTTGTAACCAGTCTGCCGATGGACAAGATTGGCGATGTTGCAAAAAAGATGAGCAAAGAAAATGTCAGCTCTGTTGTTATTAAAGCCTTTAATGACAAACCGGTTGGAATAATTACTGAAAAAGACCTTGTTAGAAAAGTACTTTCCGTTGATAAACCCGATCTGGACCAACGCGCTCATACTATTATGTCATCCAGCCTGGTTACTGTAAAACCTGACGACTTTGCTTACCGGGCCCTGTTAATGATGATTAAACATAATATCAATCATGTTGTAGTGGCCGATGGACATGATGTATTGCACGGTATAGTAACCATTAAAGATTTGATCCGCAACCGCAACACCGGGGCG
>SKWE01000255.1 GCA_007129055.1 Syntrophomonadaceae bacterium | reverse complement strand
CTCATGGGGCGTAAATCTTCTTTGCCCTGGCAGATGATGTTGCCTTTCAGGTCAAATATTAGCACCTTCGAGCTCTGTGTGCCTCCATCAACACCGATTATATATTTAGCTGTCAATTATTAAGTCACTTCCTTCCAGCCGACTGTAATATTAGCGAACCAGGTAACCGCCATCAACCACCAGTATGTGGCCATTTACGTAATCAGATGCCCTGCTGGCAAGAAATACGGTTGCGCCCATTAAATCGAGCGGCTCACCCCAGCGCCCTGCCGGTATATGATCAACCACCCTCTGGTTGCATTCCGGGTCGTTTCTGGTTTCCAGGGTCAGGTCTGTTGCAAAATAACCGGGAGCGATACCGTTAACCTGAATATTATACTGGGCAAGTTCATCGCAGTAGGCCCTGGTAAAACCGACAAGGCCGTGCTTGGTGGATGCATAGGCAGGGGACCATTGACCTCCGAGAAATGAATACATGGAACAGACATTGATGATTTTACCTTTTTTTTGGGGAATCATTACTTTTGCCGCTTCATAGCTTAGCTCAAATGGGGCTGTGAGATTTACGTTCAACATGGCATCCCATTCAGTTCTGCCGAACGCAAGGACGTCCCGTACATTTTTACTTAAACCAGCGCTGTTCACCAGGATATCCAGGGATCCAAATGCATCAACACATCCTTCTACAACCTGTTTTGCTGCTCCGGGTTCGGTGATGTCTTTCAGCATGAACTCCATCTTTACCCCTTCATTTTCAATTAATTCCCTGGTATTACCGTCATCTTCCCTGATGCTTGGGATGAAGAGATTGGCTCCGGCAGCTGCAAGTGCCAGGGCAAAAGTTCGTCCAAGACCGGTGTTGCCCCCGGTAACGATTGCGTTTTTACCTTCAAGTGAAAAAAAATCAATGGCAAAATCCCTGATACCCATTACAAATCCTCCGTTCATTAGTCAGATGATAACCAATTACCTAAAACAAAAAAAGAGAAAAGCACACTTCCCCAAGGAAATTACTTTTCTCTCATCACTAGTAATTCTTAAGTCAATTATAGATATTATTACCCTTAGTGTCAACAAATACAAATAAAAAAGCAGATCTATAACTATAGAGCCCAAACTTCAGGATTAGTAGAACAAATAGCCGTAGCTCCTGCCCCCAGGGCAGCAACGATATCTTCCTTGCAGCAGATAAGACCGCCTGAAATAATTGGAATATCTGTTTTTTCCATCACCCAGGTTACAAGGCGTGGCCAACCGGGCAGTATCTCCAGGTAATCGGGTTTTGATATTTCAATCTGGCGGCTAATACTCTTGAAGGAGAAGGAATCAATGATAAACAGGCGATGAATGGTATGAAACCCCAGTTCACGGGCAGCCTTGATCATGTTAGCCTTTGAACTGAGGATTCCAACAGCCGGGGTATTCTTTTTTATGTATTGAAGGACAATCTCCTTGTTGGCAAAGCCTTCAAGAAGGTCTACGTTGACGAATACCATTTTCCCGCTATCATGAATCTGCTTAATAATATCTACTATATTTAGTACATCGCCGTATAAAAGAAACACTATTTTGCAGTCAGTATTGATAACAGCTTTCAGGCCGGAGTCATCTTTTAAAGCCGGGATGACCGGATGGTTCTCCATAATATTTTTTAAGTTTTTATCCATTATAATCTCCAGTAGGTGTCGAAGCTTTCCTTAATTCTAAACGATTGGCCATGTTTTGAAAAGCCTTTCGTAAAACCAGTCAATTTGTTATACTGGAGAAAACTCATAATCTATTATATTATTTGATTTATTATTCTTCGCAAAACTCTATTGTTTTTAACTATACTGCCGATAATAAAGTATAGCGCACCGTTTTAAAGGGGGCATTTTAGCATGCTGATATTAAATATGCATATTCCTGCGGGAGTTGTAATTGCCATTGTAGCTTTATTTGTTTTTCTCTGCGGCTTTGTTGCCGGTTACTGCTTCGGAAGCCTGAAGAGGCCTGCTGTAAGGGATGATAAGGTGAGACGCGAAAGAATGGCGTAACAGTAAACTTATTAACTAAATTATAATACCCGGGTGGTTTTTCTGCCCGGGTATTTTTTAAAACTATTGACAATAAACATAAAGTATATTATAAAATAAATAGGTTTATACTATAAAGTAAAGAGGTGCAAGAAATGGATAAGCGGGCAGAAGAACTGAGCGAAGTAATCGCCGATTTAAAGCTGATCAAGGAGGCTGTTAGTAAAGGTGACAGCATCCTGCGGTTTATTGATACAGGATGGGCAATAAGAAGTGTCCTCCTGCTTGGCGGCCTGATGGTTGCCTTTTTTTCTGGAGCCTTTTATTTCCTGACTGATTTATATGGTTCATTTGCAGCTGCCCCTTTATCCATAAGGATCACTTTCTGGGTTTTAATCGGCTTAGCCTGGTGCAGCTTGGGCTGCCTGAAAATGAGAAATTTTATGAAGGGTGCGCGGGGTATAAGTGAAGATATTACCCTGAACAGATTTTTCAATGAAGTCTATACTGCAAGATTGTTGGCTCTGATGGTTCCTTTTTTACTGGTAACAATTATGATAGCTGTTTTTCTTTGCAGCAGGGGAGAGGTTATCTATATCGCACCGACCCTGTCTATAATTTTTGGCCTGCTTTTTATTTCTATGAACCCAATATTTTACTTGAGAGAAATATATTTTTTAAGTATATGGCTGATAGCAACAGGCGTATTAACTTTATTCACAGCTCATCTTATTCATCCTACAGCGGTTTTAGTTCTTACCTTTTCAGTTGGTTTTATACTTGCCGCCCTTCTTTTATATTTAAACCTGCCTGGACAAAAGCTGAATGAGGAATAAACAATGGATAATTTAAGTAAAAAAACTGAAAACCAGGAACTGGACCGGATTATTCATGAACCGGCACGTTTGCAGGTATTAAGCTACCTGGCAACGGACGGAAGGGCAGTATCTTTTGCGGAACTATCTTCCAGGCTTGGTTTAACATCGGGAAACCTATCGGTTCAGTTAAAGAGACTGGAAGAGGCCGGTTACGTTTCAATAGCGAAGTCCTTTAAAAACAACCGGCCCCTGACTACAGTATCTTTGACCCGCATGGGAATGGAAGCTTTAAAGCAGTACCTGCAAACGCTTGAAAACATGATCGACAGGATTAAAAAGACTTTTCCTCCACAGGAGGCGGATAAGGGAACTGAAAAATAAGTCCTGAAGGGTGTTTTACTGTTTCTACTGAACATGAATAAAAAACAGAGGTGAAGATGATGGAGTGGTTTAGTAATTTAGAATGGTGGGGCTGGTTGTTAATTGTCATAGCAGTGATCATTATTATTCCTTTAAAGCTGAAAGTGTGGAAGATGCTGTTTTTTAAAACGAAGAATGAGCCCCCGGAAGATGATTATTGATAGATCCGTATGAAGAGAATAACACTTGATTGCCAGGAAAAAGGTGGGTGAAGCTGGTGTCAGATTTTGAACTAAAAGAAGTAAAGGAGAATATTCCCTGGATGGGAGGGAAATACACCGGGCAGTTAAGCGGTAACTTGCCGGATGGCGAAGGCAGGCTGCGGCTGCCCGATGGAACCCGTTATGAAGGCCAGTGGAAAGAAGGCAAACCCCACGGCAGGGGAACGATTATCTATGCCAGTGGGGCGGGCTACAAGGGTGAATTTAAGGAAGGCAAACGCCACGGTTACGGTATTTTTGCAAAACCGACAGGAGAAAAAGTCAAAGGGCTGTGGCAGGAAGGTGATTTCATTAAGCCTGTTGAAAAGCCAGCTGAGGCTGATGGAAGAACCCATACCCCGGTTAGTGTAAAAACAGGAGCAATGCGCAGGGATAATCCCGCTATAGATGTAGATAATCTGAGCTACAGGTATGGTAAATTGGAGGCGGTTAAGGATATTAGCTTCGAGGTTTACCCCGG
>SKWE01000197.1 GCA_007129055.1 Syntrophomonadaceae bacterium | reverse complement strand
TCAGGCTATATGAAGCCAGCCTCCTGCTTACATGTTTGCGGTAAGCCTTGTAACCTTTTTTAAGACGTAAACAAGTTACACCACCTAAATTAAGAATTTGATAAAGGCTTAGACTGCGCAACCCTCCCCTGTAACAGTAAATAAGAGGGGTTTTTGTTCCGCAAACGGACCTGATCCTGTCAACCATGGCCGGCAGCTTTGGCGCAGCAATGGCAAGGGCTCTCAGCCGGGCCTCGTTTTCTCCTAATTGGTGGTAAATTATACCCAGCTCCTCTTGTTCCCGGTCATTAAATAACGGAATATTTACTGCCCCCGGGATAGAAGCTTCATAATACTCACCGGGAGAGCGAACGTCGATATAGGTTATGTCCGTATAATTGATTGCTTCTTCAACAGTTATTTCCATAGATAACACCTGCTTAATAATATTCACCACTAAAAGAAGTTATTTTTGACCTGGGCAGGCTAAAAACTCTTCTATACTAATTATAGCTCATAGGGGAAGGAGAGTAAAAAAATCATGTAATAAAAAGGTAAAGCACTGCTCTATAGCGAAGTAAAAAATATGATCGCAATCTTTTTGATTGCTTGTCAAGGCTGTGTTATAATACCGGTCAGGAGGAATGAATATGTCTGCGGACTGTATTTTTTGCAAGATTATTAACCGGGAGCTAGATGCAGATATTGTTTACGAAGATGAAACAGCCGTAGCTTTTAAAGACATTAATCCGGCTGCTCCCGTTCACATCCTGGTAGTCCCTCGTAAGCATATCCCAACTTTACTGGATATTGAAAAAGAGGATGAGGCGATGATCGGCCACCTGCATACAGTTGCCAATGAAGTGGCAAAGAAGCTTAAAATTGATAATAAGGGTTTTAGACTGGTTATCAATTGCGGTGCCGATGCCGGCCAGATAGTTTTTCACCTTCACCTCCACCTCCTGGGAGGAAGACCTTTGTTACAAACCATTGCCAAGGGCAGGGGTGTTTAATGTGATCTGTATTAAGTCCCTGGGTGCTGGTTTTAAGGAGAGGGGGGAAGAATTATGGCAGAAGTTAAAATAGGAAAAAATGAAACCCTGGATAAGGCTTTAAAGAGATTTAAAAAACAGTGTGCCCGCGCCGGTGTATTGTCAGAAGCCCGCCGTCGTGAACATTATGAAAAGCCGAGTGTGAAGCGTAAGAAGAAGGCTGAGGCAGCACGTAAAAGGCGTCGTTAATTTTGCAGGGGGTGAGTTTTTATGCCTGAAATGAAACTGGCAGATAAACTCTTCACAGACCAAAAAGCTGCCATGAAAGCCAGGGAAAAATTCCGGCTTTCGGTGTTGCGCATGGTGAGAGCAGAACTGCAAAATGCAGTTATTGCTAAAAAAGCCCCGCTAACAGCTGAAGAAGAGCTGGAAATTCTGACGCGTGAAGTAAAAAAAAGAAAAGAATCTCTTGGAGATTATAAAAAGTCAGGCAGAGAAGACCTGGTTAAAGATCTTGAACAGGAGATAGAAATACTTGGCACTTACCTTCCCGAGCAGTTATCTGCCGAAAGACTGGAAGAGATGGTTCAGGAGGCGATTACTGAAACAGGCGCTGAAAGCATGAAGGATATGGGGAAAGTTATGTCATATCTAATGCCCCGGGTTAAAGGAAAAGCCGACGGTAGCCTGGTTCGTGAGATAGTTGAGGAAAAATTAAAGTAAAAGTCCAGCCATCATGGCTGGGCTTCTGCTTAAGGAGCAGTTTATTGTGGCAAAAACAATCAGGGTGTGCTTATGGTTAGCCTGCCTGTTGACGGGTATGGTTATTTTTATATCAGCCGGCCATATCAGTGCTGATAGTGAGGCAGTAGCCGTAATTAAGATTGATGGCACCATTGATCCCGGAACAAAAACTTATTTTCAGCATGCGCTTGACGAAGCCGAAAGGATAAATGCCCTGGCTGTAGTAATTGAGCTGGATACTCCCGGTGGTTTCATCGTTTCTGCAGAGGCTATAAGAAATTTAATTGATAGTTACGATGGCCCTGTATACGCATTTGTCCGTCCAAGCGCTATTTCGGCCGGAGCATTCCTTGCGCTCGCTGCCGATGAAATATACATGGTGCCGGGGAGCACCATAGGAGCAGCTGAGCCGCGTTACCTGGGAGTAGGGGAAGTAGACGAGAAGGAACTTTCTGCCTGGGAGAAAAAAATGGCTTCCATGGCTGAACGCCAGGGGAGGGACCCCCAGATTGCTTCGGCCATGGTTCGCAGCGATATTGCCATTGAAGGCCTGGTTGAAGAAGGTGTTTTATTAACCCTTACTGCTGCAGAAGCCCTGGAAGTTGGATACAGTGAAGGCACTGTTGCTAACCATGGCGAATTTTTACAGGCTATAGGCCACCCGAATGCAGAATGGCGCGAAATAGAATCAAGGGTTACCGATACCCTGGTCAGCTGGACAACGAACCCCATAGTGGGAACTTTTCTTTTAATGATCGGCATTGGCGGTTTAATCCTGGAAGTTATTTCTGCCGGTTTCGGGGCTGCGGGCTTGATCAGCCTTGCTGCATTTGCCCTCTATTTTGGAGGTAATATTGCTGCCGGTATGGCTGAGTACTGGGTGCTGATCCTGTTTGTTTTTGGTATTGCCTTAATGCTGGCTGAAGCTTTTATGCCCGGTTTTGGGGTTTTTGGTATTGGCGGACTTGTATCAACAATTGCTTCTATCATTCTGGCCGCTGTTTCTATCCAGACCGGTATGGTTATGTTGTTGATAGCCCTGGTTTTGGCGATATTATTTTCCGTTTTTGCCTTTCGTTACTTTGCCAAAAGAGGCGCGCTTCGCCATATTATCCTCTCAGACGAAGAAAAAGCCGATCAGGGCTATGTTGCGCCGCGTGATCAGAAAGAGCTAACCGGCAAGGAAGGAGTAGCCATTACCAATCTCCGGCCTTCCGGAGCGGCATCAATTGATGGCGTGCGTATTGATGTAGTCAGTGAAGGTTCTTATATCCCCGCCGGTGAAGAGCTGGTAGTTGACCGGGTAGAGGGTGTACGGGTCATAGTGCGTCCCAAGAATAGCGTTATTAAAAACTAGGAGGGTCTTAAATGGAAGAAATTATTATCCCATTGATATTTGTTGCCTTAATTATTATTGTTGTTGCTGTTGTTTTCAGCTTCATCCCCCTTGGTCTGTGGATATCTGCTCTTGCGGCCAGGGTTCCTGTTGGTATTTTTGCCTTAATTGGTATGCGCTTAAGAAGGGTTGTACCGGCAAAAATTGTTAATCCCCTGATTAAAGCGACAAAGGCAGGTCTTGACTTGAACGTTAACAAGCTGGAAGGGCACTTTTTAGCTGGTGGTAATGTGGACAGGGTTGTTAATGCGCTGATTGCCGCCCAGCGGGCTGAAATACCGCTGCAGTTTGAAAGAGCAGCCGCGATTGACCTGGCCGGACGCGATGTGTTACAGGCAGTGCAGATGAGCGTAAACCCCAAGGTTATTGAAACTCCGGTAGTAGCAGCTGTGGCAAAGGACGGAATTGAAGTAAAAGCCCGTGCCAAGGTTACCGTGAGGGCAAACATCGATCGCCTGGTAGGGGGAGCCGGTGAAGAGACTATTATTGCCAGGGTTGGTGAAGGGATTGTAACCACAATTGGTTCGTCCGATAATCATAAAGTTGTTCTTGAAAACCCTGACAGAATTTCGAACACTGTTCTTAATAAAGGGCTTGACTCGGGAACCGCCTATGAGATTTTATCAATTGATGTTGCCGATGTAGATGTTGGTAAGAATATCGGGGCCCAGTTGCAGACCGACCAGGCTGAAGCTGATAAGCGGATTGCCCAGGCCAAGGCTGAAGAGCGCAGGGCTATGGCGGTGGCAAAAGAGCAGGAAATGATTGCCGCTGTCCAGGAGATGCGGGCCAAAGTAACTGAAGCAGAGGCCGAAGTTCCCAAGGCGATGGCCCAGGCTTTGCGTGAAGGCAATCTTGGTGTAATGGATTACTA
>SKWE01000275.1 GCA_007129055.1 Syntrophomonadaceae bacterium | reverse complement strand
GTTTGCCTCCTTGATGCCCCCGGCAATTGCTTCAGCTGCTTTCCTGGTGCCATCCCACATGGTGTCGTAGATTAAGGTTACCTGGTTTTCACTGTAGCTATCAGCCCACTCGGCATATTTGTTAACTATCTGTAGTGGGTCGTCGCGCCAGATAATGCCGTGGCTGGGGCAGATCATATCTACCGGCAGGTTCAATCCAACCACTTCCTTTATTTTTGCTGTTACCAGCTTGCTGAAAGGAGTAAGGATGTTAGCGTAATATTTTATTGCCTCCTGGAACAGTTCACATTGGTCTACCAGGTCGTTGTACATTAATTCGCTCGCATAGTGCTGGCCAAATGCATCATTGGGAAACAGAATATTGTCCCCGGTCAGGTAACAAAACATTGAATCGGGCCAGTGAAGCATTTTTGCTTCTATAAATATGAGCTCTTTATCGCCAAGGCCAAGTTTGTCACCAGTCTTGACGGTTTGAAAATTCCAGTCTTCATGGTATTGCCCGCGCAGCGATTT
Source organism: Syntrophomonadaceae bacterium (assembly GCA_007129055.1). Classification (GTDB taxonomy): domain Bacteria; phylum Bacillota; class Dethiobacteria; order DTU022; family DTU022; genus SLQM01. The sequence continues at coordinate 3,481 of SKWE01000275.1, read as the reverse complement.
TTCACCTGCCTTGGTGCAGTAGATAGGGGTGCCGGGAATTTCTTTCATCAGGTCGGGAAGAGAACCGCTGTGGTCTACCTCACCGTGGTTGGCGACAACATAATCTATTTCTTTCAAATCAATTTCTTTTTTCAGGTTTTCAACAAACTCCCGGGCGAAAGGCTTCCAGACGGTGTCTATTAAAACTGTTTTTTCGCTGCCCCTGACCAGGTAAGAATTATAGCTGCTGCCCCTGTGGGCGCTCAGTTCTTCACCATGGAATTTGCGCAGCTCCCAGTCAATTTTCCCAACCCAGGCAACAGAATCTTTAATCTTAAATGACATTAATAAAATCCTCCTTCAGGTAATTATTTGCGAATCATAACCAGCATCATCTTAAACCGATCATTGGCTTTTAAAGCGTGCGGCTCGTTTGCCGGCATGATTATCATTTCTCCCTCTTTTACCTTGTAACTCTTGCCGGAAATTATTACTTCAGCTTCCCCATCAAGAATGCAGACCATGGCATCGAAAGGAGCGGTATGTTCGCTCAGGCCCTGTCCCTTGTCAAAAGCAAAAACAGTAACTGTTCCGGTCTCTTTCTTTAAGATTTCCCTGCTTACCACGGCTCCATCCTGGTAAGCTGCCAGCTCTTTCATATTCAGTTTGCTAGACAACAGTTCTTTATTATCCATTTTATCTCCTCCAGCTTAATAATGCAATTTATAACCATAAAGGTTATGTATATTTTAACACATGAAAGAAGTAGTTACAACACAGTATTAGAATAAAGCCATAGAAGGAATTAGCTTTGCTGTTGTCAAAGATAATAGAGCAATATAAATATATAAACCGCGGGAGTGGTAAAGGTGAATACGAAAAGAGTTATAATAATTGCCCTGGTGGCAATTGCAGTCTTTACTGTAATTGCTTTACCTTTTATCAGCAGCGCACCGGAAAGAGCTGCCAGGGCAGGCGAGCAGAGGATTGCTGTAATATATCTTAGCGGTTCGATCCAGGAGGGGGCAGGTGGCTTTTTTGGCGCCGGTGTTACGCCGCGCTATGTTCGAAGCCAGCTGGAAAGGGCGGCTTCTGACATTACCGTCCGGGGTGTTGTGTTAAGAATAGACAGCCCCGGTGGTTCTATAGCCGCTTCGCAGGAAATAGCAGGTATGGTCAGGGATTATGAAAAGCCCATTGTTGCCTCTATGGCCGATATGGCTGCCTCCGGCGGTTACTACATCGCAGCACCGTGCCAGGGGATTGTGGCACAGCCGGGTACTATGACCGGTTCAATCGGGGTAATCAGCACCCTGATAACCACGGATGGCCTGTATGAAATGCTTGGTATTGAAGTGGAAACATTTAAATCAGGAGAACATAAAGATATGTTCAGCCGTAAACTGACTGAGGAAGAGCGCTTGATCATGCAGGAGATATCTGATGAAGCTTACAGGCAGTTTGTCAATGAAGTGGCCGAAGGAAGGGGAATGAGTGCCGGAGAAGTTGAAAGGCTGGCTACAGGCCAGCTCTACCTTGGCAGCCAGGCCCTGGAACTGGGGCTGGTCGACCGCCTTGGCGGTTTGGAAGATGCCATAGATTACCTGGCAGAGCTAAATGACTTTGACAATCCAGTGCGCTATGAATATCCCCCGCCGTCAGTTTTCAGCCAGTTCATGGATTATGGATACAGCGTTCTGGTTAACCTGGAGAAAGCGCTTCTCGGCCCGGAGCTGATTATGTTTGAAATGCTGCGGGAAGGCATCCCGCCGGAAATTCGCTACCAGGTTTATTAACTCAGTTTTATTTTTTCATAAGCTGCTCCGTCTAAATCTATTACCGGTTGAAATGTATGACAAGGGGTTCACTTAGACATCCTGCTTGAACCATTACCATTGTGTAGTCGCAGTGAAATGACCTGTGAAGCAAAGGTTGGAGCAGGCCGGCCCGTACGGACGCGGGCCGCCGAGAGCCGAGTTATGGATGACGCGTCTCGAGGGCAGCCTAAGCGGAGACCTGAAGCTGAGCCGCTGTCATTTCCTGTGACGGAACCGGTAAAGGTTCAAGCAGGATATCTAAAATAATTACTAATTGTCCGGCAGGAGGTTATATAATGAATGAACGCTTGATAGACTGGCTATTTGGTGTAATTGCCAGGCCGGGGGAAACTTTGAGTGAAATTGCTGCGGAAAAACCTGCAGGAATGGCTTTCCTGGTATATCTTGTTGTGGCTGCCTTAAACGCAGTAACCAGCACTTACAGCAACCAGTCGATGGAAGCTTTAGATGAATTAATGTTTGAAATCGGTTTTTACCTGGCCCCTGCCTGGTTTGTTGTAGGCGCTTTATTTTTCAGTATCATCTCAATTTTCATTTCTACCCTGTTAATTCATCTATTTGCCCGTCTTTTCGGCGGCAGGGCAGGTTACTGGAACCTGTTTTCGGCTTACGCTTTTGCAGTATTTCCCTTAATTATTGGGGTTCCTGTCACGGTTTTCCTTGGATTTGCCGGTGTATTCGGTTCTGTAATCAGCGGCCTGGTTACTTTCGGGCTTGCAATCTGGGTTCTTGTGCTGGAAGTAATTGCGATACGCGAGGCTCATGGTATATCAACGGGGATGAGTATCCTGGCTTACTTTATACACATCATAATATTGATCGTAATTCCCGTTGCAATTGCTGTTTTTGTGGTGCTTGCGGTACTGGCTTTTTAACAGGTTGTATCGTCGTCACCATCGGGCAGTAATAGTTCATCAAGCGGTTTCAGGGCTTCAATAACCCAGTTAAAGCTGCCTTCCTTGCTGGCTTCATAAGCAGCAGGCGCTGCTTCCCTGATAACCTGCCTTACTATTTGGTTCACCTTTTCTTCGTCGCCCTGGTGGCGGGCATTACGCGCTTCAACCAGGGCCCGGTGAATCTTTTTTTTCAGCACCTCCCGGTCGGAAGAACGATAAGGTTTTCTTTCTTTGCCCTCGTCCATCAAAAAGCCACCTTCATTTAAGCTTGATTTTATTATATAGAATGATAACATTTAAAACAATCACAGGATTTAGCAGGTATAGAGTAAGTTATTCCATATGTCGGGAGTGGAGAGCGTTTAAGGATAAAGAGCTAAAAGATCCGGATCGCAAAATTAAGGAAGAGATAAACCGTAAATATGAAGGCCGCGAAGATGTTGGCTTCGATGCTGAACTTGCGAAACGCCAGAAATATCGCAGGACCGTTCTCGGAGTTGTTGCTTTGGTAGTAGCTTTTGCCTTTATTTTTGCGGTAACAGGCAGGCAGCTTTATCTTTTCTTTGGTCCCTCCATGCAATTTTTAAGAGAATCATGGGCCCTGGCAGATGATCCGCTGGTTATAGAGCTTAGAGATTCAGTGGTCCAGGTTTACATTGAACCGGCAGCGGGGGCTTCAAGGCAGCAGCTGCGCGGAAGCGGCTTTAACCTGGCGCAGGAAGGTTTGATAGCTACTAACCGCCACCTGGTGGAAAATGCTCTTTCAGT
>SKWE01000119.1 GCA_007129055.1 Syntrophomonadaceae bacterium | reverse complement strand
CATGCGCTTTGCCCTGCGGACTATTGTTTCATTTGAGGACTAATTTCCCCGGTTAATTAAAACCCGCGTTTTTGTCCTTCCCAGGGAGGTTCTTTCCCGGCATTGAATTCATCAACGCCCGGACCGCCAAGGCGGCGCAGCCTCCATATGCCATAGATATAAGTTATGGTTAAAACAACTATTATAACCGGCCACCCCAGCAGGGTGTTGACCCAGGCTAACCTTGCAGCATCACCGGCTTGATAAAGGGTTACCTGTGCTATCAATCTTATGGAAATTAAAGCGGTCCAGAACCAGGTAACTTCAAGGTATGCTGGTTTAACATCTTTACGCCAGAACCATTTCAGGGGCCACCCCCGGGTAAGGTGACTGGCCCAGGCTGCAAGCGGTTTCTTTGCCAGGATGCTGCCAAGTGCCAACAAAAACAGCAGGGCGCTGCTGATAATTGCCGGAATAAAGTAACTGACGGCGCTGCGGGTAAGATAGGCCAACCCTGATGCCAGGGCAACGCCAAGCAGGCCACCCAGCGCATACTGCCAGGCCTGCCTGCGAAACAGGCGGATGATACAGATGATTACAGCCAGCCCCAGGGCCGATGCAGCAGCAATGTTCAAATTGAATAAACCGTTTATTAGTACAAAAACCAGGGGTGGAAGCAGGGCATCGAAAGTCTTTCCCGATACCACGGTTTTCAGTTCTTCTAATAGCTCTTTTCCTTTATTGCCCATTTTCATATTCTCCATAGTTATTATCTTACATACTTAGCTTTGCGTCCCCCAAGAAAGAATAAAGCCCAGTCACCATCACTTTTATAAAGCGCTATCAATACGTAAAGCGCGCCGGTGAAAAATCCTAACACCATCATCAGTATAATCCAGACTATTGCCAGGACCAGGTTGGTTTCCCGGAAAGCAATCCACAGTGAGAATAGGGCGAAACCTACATAAAGATCCACCAGGGATACGACACCCCAGGGGTTAGCTAATAGCTCTGCTCCATCCTCGTTAAAATTTCCGTTAATGAAACCGTTTATTATCACAGCAGTCATGGCTACCACTCCCATGATAGAAATAATCTTTGCCATTTTCATATTCTTGCCCCGCTTTCTTATTTGCCGACCAAAGAAGGATAATATAAACATATACCATTATACTATAAACCCGGGTCAGGTTTTATTATCTGCGTGAAATAAGGTATAATTCCGATATGGAACTACTATCGCCCGCAGGAAACCTTGAAAAATTGAAAACGGCTGTCCTCTTTGGGGCTGATGCTGTTTATTGTGGGGCCGGTTCTTATTCACTGCGATCTGAAGAAGCTTCTTTTACCCTCGAACAGCTAAAAGCAGGGGTTGAATTTGCCCATCAGCATGATTGCCGGGTTTACCTGGCTATGAATATTATTCCATTTGATGAAGACCTTGATGAAATGGCTTCTTACCTGGGGCAAGCCGTTGAGGCAGGTATTGATGCTGTAATAGCTTCAGACCCCGGAATGATTTCGCTCGCTCGCCGCCGCCATCCGGGTTTAAAAATTCACTTAAGCACCCAGGCCAATACAACTAACAGTGAAAGTGCCCAATTCTGGCAGAACCAGGGTGTGAACAGGATTGTATTGGCCCGGGAATTAAGCCTGGCTCAGATCGGCAGGATAAAAAAAACAAACCCGGATTTAGAGCTGGAGGTTTTTATCCATGGCGCAATGTGTGTTGCTTATTCAGGCCGCTGTCTTTTATCAAAGGTGCTAAATGATCGCTCTGCCAACCGCGGCAGCTGTACGCAACCCTGCCGCTGGGAATATAGGATCAGGGAGATCAGCCGGGACGAAGAGCTGACAATTAATGAAGATGGGCGCGGCACATTTATTCTTAACTCAAGGGATCTTTGTATGATAGAGCACATTCCACAATTAGCTGAAGCAGGGGTTGACAGTCTTAAAATAGAGGGAAGAATGAAAACAGCTTACTATGTTGCAGCAGTTACCAGGATTTACAGGGCGGCACTGGATAGCTATGCCAGGGCAATTGAAGAAGGAAAACCATATGAGTATGATCACCTGTGGCGGGAAGAACTTGAAAAAGTGTCACACAGGCCTTATACTACCGGTTTTTATTTTCCCGATTCGAAAGATGAAACTGAATATATCTCAGATGCGGCGTATGTAAGGGGCTATGACTTTGTCGGCAAGGTAGATGAATGCAGCCCGGATGGTTTAAAGCTGAAGGTAAAAGTTCGCAACAGGTTCAATCTTGGTGATACATTAGAAATTTTAGATCCCGGATCTGCCCATATTAGCAAGTTTAAAGTGGGGGCAATTTCTGACTGTGAAACCGGTGATGCTTTAGAGGCAGCCCATAACAGCTATTTGGTACATATAATGGAGGCAGGTTCCAAATCGGTTTCTGTCGGTCAAGATTCAATTATAAGAAGAAAACTGTTGTAAAAGGATTATTGATCGAAACTGATAAATAATAAATAAAAAACGTGCAAGAAGAAAAATAATTGTATATAATATAGCAGTGTTCAATTTTCCCAGGAGGCAAAATACTTGGCAATCAACGTAGAACGAAAAGACGTAAGGTTTTATCCCGATTCAAAAAGAGTAATTGCCCGCTTCTTTCTACCAGGTGGAGATGAACGGGCCAGGACAATAATCCCCAAAATCCTTGACCTTCCGGAAGAGGAAATGCGTTTTACCCTGAACCGCGTTTTAACGAACTTCTCACAACGCCACCGTAATATTTCCAGGGTTATCATGAAACATTATGAAAACGTTGAACACATAGTCAGGGATCTTAATATTGAGCCTGACAATTTGACCAGGGAAGAAAAGCTGCTTATCGGTTCATACTTTACCATGGAGTATTCAATTGAATCTGCAGCTTTTTTTAATCCATCCATTGTCGAAGATCCAGATCAAACTGCCCTTGGTGAAGGAGAAAAAAGAGTTGTTGTTAGCTTCAGGGCAACAGGAGAAGGCCATATATCTTCAATAGTTTTCAGAAGCGGGATTATAGATAAGAACAATAACCTCCAATTTAAGGCTCCCGGTGACCTGGTTGACATTCCCGAAGCGATCAAAAGACATATCTATGACAAGAAGAATTTCCTCGAAAAATTGCAGGAAATGAATGTCCAGGAAGAGTTGATCGGTATGGTTATGGATCGCCTGGGGGAACAGTTTACCTATGGGGAACTGCAGGCCAGCATAGCGGAATCGATGGAGAAGAATAATCTTAATGATTTACAGAAAAAAGTAATTAAAGATTGCAACTGGCTGGCAAATTCGCATTATGAAATAACCTTTTCACTGGATACCGCTCTTTCGGAAAGGGTTATATATCCCATATCCAACAGCGAAAGCAACGGCATTGAAGATGCCAGGTTTGTGCGTTTTGTGGATGATGATGGTTCTGTTACTTACTATGCCACTTACACAGCATACAACGGGTTCACAATTTTGCCCAAGTTGATAGAAACCAGGGATTTTTATCACTTCAGGATTATGCCGATTAACGGCGAATATGCCCAGAATAAGGGAATGGCTCTATTTCCGAGAAAAATAAATGGCAGGTATGCCATGGTATCAAGAGTTGATGGAGTCAGTAACTATATTATGTTTTCTGATGACATTCACTACTGGCAGGATGCTGAATTAATCCAGGAACCCCAGTTCCCATGGCAGTTCATTCAAATTGGAAACTGCGGTTCACCCATCGAAACGGATAAAGGATGGCTACTACTGACCCATGGCGTAGGGCCAATGCGCAGGTACTGCCTGGGAGTTACCCTGCTTGACTTAGATAATCCAGCAAAAGTTATTGGCCAGACCAGGGAACCGCTAATGCGTCCCAATGATGAAGAACGGGAAGGGTACGTGCCCAATGTTCTTTATTCCTGCGGCGCAATGATCCATAATAATGAACTGGTAATCCCATACGCTATGGCCGATTACGCCTCTACCTTTGCAACAGTTTCACTGGATGAACTTTTTGCAAAGCTTGAGTACACCAGTTCGAAAGT
>SKWE01000095.1 GCA_007129055.1 Syntrophomonadaceae bacterium | reverse complement strand
TAACCGAAAAAGTTCCGGCAACCAAACCGGAGGCAGGCGATGAATCCGGGCAGGTAGCCAAAGCTGTAGATAAAATGGTCAGGGTCGAAACTCAGAAACTGGATGACCTTGTTAACCTGGTTGGAGAAATGGTAGTTGCAAGAACGAGAATACTGGAAATTGGAAGAGGTTATAATGAGGACCTGGACGGTACAATTGATGAGTTGAAGCGCTCAATAACCAACCTGCAGGATACTGCTATGGGCTTGCGCATGGTTCCCATCAAACAGGTTTTTGAGCGTTTTCCACGTATGGTTCGGGATTTATGCAGGAGTAAGGGTAAAAATGTTCAATTATATATCAGCGGTGAAGAGACCGAACTCGATCGTTCAATTATTAACAGGCTATCCGATCCGCTTGTGCATTTGCTGCGCAATTCATTTGATCACGGAATTGAAACTTCTGGGGAGCGGCAGGAAAAAGGCAAAAAACCCGAAGGGTCTATCTACCTGCAGGCAAAGCATGAAGGAAACCAGGTGGTGATCACTGTTGAAGATGATGGGAAAGGAATTGACCCGGAGAAAATAGGGAATATTGCTGTAAGCAAAGGGATCATCAGCGAAGCTGAACTAAAACAGCTAAGTGATGATGACAAGGTAAGTCTTATATTCTTTAACGGATTCAGTACTTCAAGCGAAGTTACTGATGTTTCGGGCCGCGGAGTTGGAATGGATGCAGTAAGAAACAGCATTGAATCTTTACACGGTAGTGTAGAAGTAACCAGTGTGGTTAATGTTATGACCCGTTTCGAATTGCGCCTGCCCCTGACCCTGGCCATTATCAAAGTTTTGCTTGTTAAGTCAGCTGGTCAGTTTTATGCAATTCCAGTTGAAATTATCCGGGAAAACGTGTATCTTAATCGTGACGAGATTGGATCAATTCGTAATAATCCCGTGGTTAACCTGAGGGGCGATGTAATACCCCTGTTTACGCTTAGCAGCTTGCTGGGTTTTGGTTTTTCTGAACTGCCTGAAGGCGAGTGTTCCGTTGTTATTGTGGAGGCCGCTAATAAAAAAGCCGGGTTTGTTGTAGACGACCTGGTCGGGCAGCAGGAAATTATGATCAAATCGCTCGGTAGCTATCTTAAAGGTTTGAAGGGTATAGCCGGTGCTACGGTTCTTGGAGACGGTAGTGTAACCTTAATTGTAGATGTAGCCGGTCTTTTAAGTGAAGGGAGGGACAATATTGAGTAAAACAGTATTAGTTGTTGATGACACTGCTTTTATGAGGATGACCTTGAAAAACATGCTGGAAAAAAATGGTTACGAAGTGATTGGTGAAGGTGAGGACGGAGCCAAGGGGGTAGATCTTTACAAGCAGCTTAAACCTTCATTGGTAACTATGGATATTACCATGCCTAATATGGATGGGATAACTGCAATTAAGGAAATTCTGAGCTTTGATCCAAATGCAAAGGTAATTGTAGTTAGCGCCATGGGCCAAAAAAGTTTAGTCATAGAAGCGCTAAATGCCGGTGCAAAAGACTTTGTAGTTAAGCCTTTCCAACCTGACCGCATTGCTGAAGCGCTGGCCAAAATAGGTGGTTGAGTTATTTTTTTATGAGGACAGTAATATGGACAACTCCAAGCAGCGGATCTGCCAGAGGTTGTCTGGAGGTTGCAGATGGAGACAGTACATGTAAAAATAGCCGATCTGGCGGTAAAAAAGGACAACGGAGTCCTGGTTACATTCGGTTTAGGCTCATGTATCGGGATTGCCCTTTACGATAAAAAATCGAAGGTAGGAGGGTTGGCTCACATCCTCCTTAATGACAGCGAAAAATTTAAACGCCCCAGTGTTACATCAATTAATCCGGCGAAATTTGCCGACACTGCTATCCCCTGTTTGATTAAGGATATGGTAGCCATCGGCGCCAGAAAAGAAAACTTGGAAGCGGGTATTGCCGGGGGGGCAAGTTTGTTTAATTTTAAGTCAGAAACCGGCAGCGTGGGTGAAAAAAATATTGAGGCCGTCAGGACAGGTTTAAAAAAGGCAGGTATCAGGCTTACATCAGAAGATGTTGGCGGCAGTTGTGGACGAACCATGCGGTTATTTGTTGAAACCGGGGAAATCACTATTACTACTGCAGGTAAAGGAGCCATGAAAAGTTGAAAAAGGTGAGGGTGCTAATTGTTGAGGATTCCGCCTTCATGCGTCGGATTATAAGTGACATAATCCGCGAGAATAGCGAATTAGAGCTTGTCGGCACAGCCAGGGACGGCCTTGACGGACTTGAAAAAATTAAAACAATCAAACCCGATGTAGTTACCATGGATATAGATATGCCCCGCCTAAATGGGCTTGAAACTCTTTCCCGTGTTATGAAAGAATTTCCATTACCGGTAATTATGATCAGCACTCATACAAAAGCGGGTAGCGAAAGTACATTAAAAGCTCTTGATGCCGGTGCTGTCGACTTTATTTCCAAGCCTTCCATTGGATCTCCTGAAGAGACTCTTGAAGAACTGAAAAATTATTTACCGCAAAAGATTATCGCTGCTGCTTCAGCCAAGGTCGCCTTAATGCCTGTTGATAAGCCTGCACCTGTTAAGGGTCTGGTGAAAAAGGATATTTCAAAAAGCAGGTTAGAAACAGCTAAAATAATTGTTGCAATTGGTGCTTCTACCGGAGGCCCTAAAGCTCTTGAAGCAGTGTTTAGCGCACTCCCGGCAAACCTTCCGGCTGCGGTTTTATTATCACAGCATATGCCACCTGGCTTCACGCTATCTTTTTCGCAAAGATTAGATCTTTTATCTCCAATCAAGGTGAAAGAGGCAGAAGAAGGGGATGCCCTGTTTACCGGACAGGCTTTGGTAGCCCCCGGAGGTTTTCATATGATCTTAAAAAATGGACTGGTTCACCTGGATACAGGCCCAAAAGTTAATTATGTCAGGCCTTCGATAGACGTTATGCTCGAATCACTTGCAGACTGCAGTCAGAAAGTGCTGGTTGTCATAATGACCGGTATGGGCAAGGATGGTGCAGCGGGCGCTGCGCTGTTAAAAATGAAAAAGAAAGATACCATCCTCCTTGCCCAGGATCCTAAGACTGCACTAATCCCAAGCATGCCCGATGCACTTATAAAAAGTGCACCCTGTGATTTTCAGGCCCCCCTTACCAGGTTGGCCGCTGAAATAGACCGCTGTGTAAAAATATTAGCCTGATTATGAATAACCAGTTTCTGGTTTCTATACAATATTACTATTCAAAAGGAGAAAAAACCTTTGAAAGAAACCTGGGATTTCATCCGTTTTAAAAAAGAATTTCATCAATATACGGGGCTAGACCTTGAATGCTATAAAGATAAACAAATGGAAAGAAGGATTAATCAACTTGTTACCAGGGAAGGTCACGGTGACCTGTATAGCTTTTTTAAGGCTTTGAAAAGCAACAACGAGCACCTTCACAAATTTTATACTTACTTAACCATAAATACATCGGTTTTTTACAGGGACACAAAAATATATGATTATATGCAGGGGACGGTTTTTGTAGACCTGCTGAAAAAATTCAACCAGCTTAACATTTGGAGTGTGGGCTGTTCTCACGGCGAAGAACCTTACACCATAGCCCTTATTTTGGATGATTTGTCTGCCCTGCAGAAAGCAAAGATAACAGCCAGTGACATTGATGATAAAGCGCTGGAAATGGCCCGTGAAGCCCGGTATGCGCCAAATCAGCTTGAAAAAGTACCTCCCCAGGTATTGAAAAAGGCTTTTACGGAAAAAAACGGGTTATATTACCTTATGCCCAGGTATAAGCAGGTAGTTTCTTTCAGGAAACAGAATTTCTTGCAGCCCATATATAAGGAAATGCCGAAAATGCAGTTAGCCTTATGCCGTAACGTTTTTATCTATTTTAAAACTGATGTGCAGGAGTGGATAATCGGTCAAATATCACAATTAATTCCCACGGGGGGTTATTTTATCATCGGATGTGCCGAATTTATAAATAAGCCGGAAAGATTTAAATTGGAACGTCAAATACCTTCAGT
>SKWE01000010.1 GCA_007129055.1 Syntrophomonadaceae bacterium | reverse complement strand
TTATTTGATCGCTACAGAAATCTTTTCCTTGATACATCCTTTGTATTCCAAAACCAGGCTTTTGTACCACCAATTGAAGAAATACATGATGTTATGTTAGCTTATCCCGATCGTTTTATCTACGGCAGCGATTACCCCTTTATCTCTGATCCCTTATTAAAAGGTATTGAAAAAATTTTAGCGCTTAATCTGCCGGAAGATAATTTATATCAGCTATTTCATAAAAATGCCGCAAGGTTTTTAAAAACCACAAAAAACAGCTAAGATAGAAAAGGAGCCTTATGGCTCCTTAATGTTCTTCCTTGGGGTCTTCCTTCTTTTTGCTGCGCCTCTGGAAAGAGGCCCGGCGGGCATCATCTTTCTTTTTCACTTCTATGGGTTCCGCTTCATGAACAACCTCTTTTTCAACTGACGCCTTTGAGTCACCTTCTGTATTGGGTTCACTGTCGGTATCACTACTACCCGATTCAACAGAAGGATCGTCAGAAGGATCATCTTCAGAATAATCATCTGATACAACCTTCTCAGGCAGTTCCCTGCCTTCAACAATTGCCTTGATCTCCTCGGCATCAAGAGTTTCTTTTTCAATCAGCGTTTTTGCAATTAATTCCAGTTTTTCAATGTCATTTTCCAGGATATCCTGGGCCTTTTGATAGCAATCATCAATAGTTTTACGGATTTCCTGGTCTATTGCCTTGGCAATTTCTTCACTGTAATCCCGGTCCCTGGCTAAATCGCGGCCCAGGAAGACCTGATCATGTTTTTTGCCCAGGGTTATGGGGCCAAGGGTGTCACTCATTCCATATTCCATAATCATCTGTCGTACAATATTGGTAGCCCTTTCAAGGTCATTCTGCGCCCCTGTACTGATATCGTTCAAGATCAGCTTCTCTGCTACCCTGCCTCCCAGCAGTGTGCTCACCCTATCCAGAAGTTCTGTTTTTGTCATGTAGTAACGATCTTCTTCCGGAAACATCAGGGTGTAGCCACCGGCTCTGCCGCGTGGAATAATTGAAACCTTGTGTACCGGATCTGTATGGGGTAATAAATAACCAACCAGGGCATGACCGGCTTCGTGATAGGCAACAATTTTTTTCTCAAATGCGCTGATAACACGGCTTTTTTTCTGCGTGCCTGCAACTACCCGCTCTACCGCTTCTTCCATTTCCTGCATGCCTACACGCTTCTTAGACACGCGGGCAGACAAGAGGGCTGCTTCATTGACTACGTTTTCAAGATCAGCCCCTGTAAAACCGGGAGTGCCGCGGGCAAGGACTTTTAAATCAATCTGCTCGGAAAGCCGCTTGTTCCTGGTATGCACTTTCAGGATTTCTTCCCGGCCTTTAACATCCGGCAACCCTACAGTAACTTCACGGTCAAAGCGCCCCGGCCTGAGCAATGCCGGGTCGAGAATATCGGGGCGGTTTGTTGCAGCAATAATGATAATCCCCTCGTTAACATCAAAGCCGTCCATTTCCACCAGCAGCTGATTCAGGGTTTGCTCTCTTTCATCGTGGCCGCCGCCAAGGCCGGCGCCGCGCTGACGTCCAACTGCATCTATTTCATCAATAAAGACAATACAGGGAGAGTTTTTCTTGGCATTTTCGAACATATCCCTGACTCTTGAAGCACCAACGCCAACGAACATTTCAACAAAGTCAGAACCGCTGATACTGAAAAAGGGAACGCCTGCTTCACCGGCAACAGCCCTGGCCAGCAGGGTTTTTCCCGTGCCCGGGGGGCCAACAAGTAAAAAGCCCTTGGGGATGCGGGCGCCTATTTCAATGTATTTCCGCGGATCTTTAAGAAAGTCTACAACCTCAGCCAGTTCTGCCCTTTCTTCGTCAGCACCGGCCACATCGGCAAAGGTAACTTTTTTCTTATCGCCTTCCTGCAGGCGGGCTTTACTCTTACCGAAGTTCATAACCCTGTTACCACCGCCCTGCGACTGCTGCATGAAAAAGAAAAATATACCGATGATCAACAGGAAGGGGATCATGTAAGTCAGGGCACTCTGCCACCAGCTTGGACCTCTTGCCTTATCAGTTTCATAAGGTATGTTTTTTTCCAATAGTATAGTCGAAAGGTTGTGATCCTCGGGCCTGAAGGTCTTGACTTCGGAACCGTCAGTTAGGACTGCTTCAATTTCATTACCGAATATAGAAACCATTGCTACTTCACCGCGATCGATTTTGGCCATGAATTGATCATACCTGATCTCTTCCGGTGGAGCGCCGGTATTGAACATTGTAAGTAAAGCAAATACTACCAAGGCTATAACCAGGTAGAATGTTATCTGTTTTAAAAAGGGACTCAATAGGCTTCCTCCTCTCCGTTAAGGCTTTAAAAGCCTAACCCCAATTTTAACATACCGCAAATGGAGAAGCAATAAACCGTTTTTATTAATCGGTTGAATTCAAAACACATATGTCAGCCAGCTGCCGGTAATTTTCATCGTAATCAAGCCCATAGCCGATCACAAAGCGGTCTGGGATGGCAAAACCGCAGTAGTCCGGATTAAAATCAACTTTACGGCGATCCGGCTTGTCTAGCAGGGTAACCACCTTCAAACTATCCGGCTGGCGGCTCTGAATATTCCTGTATAAGTAGTTCAGGGTTAAGCCCGTATCAACTATATCTTCAACAATCAAAACATCTTTTCCCTTCAGGCTCTGCTCTAAATCTTTCTGAATTCTTACAATCCCTGAAGATGTGGTATCGGAACCGTAACTTGAGACAGCGATAAAATCTATTTCCAGTGGAACAGTAATATATCTTATCAGGTCACTTAAAAAAACAACCGCGCCTTTTAGCACCCCAACCAAAAAAAGGCTTTTCCCCTCATAATCCCTTGATATTTCTGCAGCCAGTTCCCGGATTCTTTTATCAATTTCTCCTGCTGAAAGCATAACTTCCATTTTTTTTTCAGTCATTTTCAACGCCACCTTTATATTAATCTGTTCCGCCAGTAATATATTTTAACTCCAAAACTTTTTCCGTCTTACCTGTAACCCGGAAAGGATGGGCAATTCTATACCCTGCCACCCAGATAATTATATCGTTAGCTTTCACCAGGGGCAAACAGTCACGGTGGTGAAGCGGTACTTTCTGATCAATTAAAAAGTCTTTCAGTTTTTTTGACCCCGCCGCACCGTGGGGGAAAAACCTGTCCCCCGGTAGGCGATAAGCTACTTTTAAAGGCAACTTATCAAGACTTGCATAATCAAGGCAGGCCCTGGAAGATTCCGGGGGCCAGCTGACATCAGCCTTATTTTTTTTCTCCGCCGTGATTATGCTGCCATCCGGCAGAACTACCCTGCCCGGCACGGTAAGCTCAAATTCCTGCTCAATCTTCCTGGTGGCGTAGGTTCCGCGAAGAGATAAGACCAGGCTGTTATCTAAACACCTTGCTTCAACTCTGCCCGGAAGTATAAGCACTTTACCAGCCTGGCCAGTGCGGGCAAAAACACCAAGCCTGCTGATATGCCTGCGATTAATCTTGCCGGCAGGCAGGTAGTGTAAAAGAACCAAACGCAAAACCCGGCCCCGGAGAGCGGAAGGAATTTTGAGCAAGTCATCCCTCTTAACAGTTATCTTATTCTTATCTATGTTAACCAGCTTTTTGTAATACTGCCTGGCCAGTCCCTGAAGTAGTTTCCGATCAGCTTCTGCCATTTTTGCCAGGCCGAAAAGCGCTTCCCTGATCCTGGGATTGTATTCTTTTTCGAGCTGTGGAATTAACTCCAGGCGCAGTTTATTGCGGGTATAGTACAGTTCCATGTTAGTGCTGTCTGTGTAGGGAGAAAGGTTTTGTTCACGGCAAAATTCTTCAATTTCAGTTCTCCTGAAACAAAGCAGCGGGCGGATCAACTTATAATTGCCTCTTGTGGACAGGGGCAATATACCGGCTAACCCATCGGGGCCTGTACCGCGAATTATATTAAAAAGTACAGTTTCTGCCTGGTCATCAAGATGATGGCCAAGGGCAATTTTAGAGACATTGTATTCCCTGGCAACATCAAAAAGCAGGCTATAGCGGGCCAGCCTGCC
>SKWE01000124.1 GCA_007129055.1 Syntrophomonadaceae bacterium | reverse complement strand
CTTTTCAGCAGGGATTCTTTATTATTATTATCTTCCTGGAAGTATGAAAGATTATCGATTATTGTATCAAGCATATATCGGCGTCCCCAGTTTGACTGGGAAAAATAGAAAAATAAAATTTCTCCGCCAAATGCTTCTCTCAGGATATTTTTTCTGGAAACGCCCGAATTGTACATGTCCCGCACCATACAGCACAGCTTCCACCAGGCGTCATGTTTTCTTTTTAACCTTTCAGTTGCATTATCAAGCCTGCCTTTTAATCCACAAAAAAGGGTTTGTGGGTTTAGTGATATCAACCTTTTTAAACCTTCAAGGTGTTCAACGATATTTTCCCCTACCATGAAGCCGTTCAGGTTTTCTCCAAGGTAAAAATCACCTGCAAAAAGAAACCTGTTTTCGGGTTCAAAATAGCACATATGATCTCTTGAATGGCCTGCTGTATGAATAGCTTGAAGCTTATATTTGTTAGATTTAATAATATCTTCGACAGGCAGCGCACTGGTTGGAAGCATGTTACCCCACATAATTTTGCGATAAATTTCTATATCAGGGGGATTTTCCAGTATCTTAATAGTTTCCTGATGAGCATAAACCGGAACATTAAAATAATCTTTTATTAAGGCACAGTTGCCGGTATGATCTTCATGACGGTGTGTAATTATTACCTTGTTGATGGGTAGTGACTGGACAGCCTTTAAAACTTCGTCAGCGGTATGGGTGGGCCCGGTGTCAATAAGTATACCGTCGAAATAGTAAAAATGGGTGGTATAAATGGGCCACCCAAAAAGAGTTTGAGCAGCTTTAAATTCTATTAGCTCTTTGTAGTCTTTCTTAATCAGCATATTAATATCCTGGAAAAGTTTATTAATATATTATCATAGTTTGGCCTGTGCAGGAAAGGTGTTATCGCTTTACGAATACTGGTAGTAAAGATATATTTAGATCAGGAATATGAAGGAGATTGATGATTTGAAAATTTATGTGGAAACCCCTGGAAGGGTCAATTTAATCGGGGACCATACTGATTATAACCTGGGCTTTGTTTTGCCTGTCGCAATAGATCTCAAACTGCAGCTTTCGCTGGTCAAAACGGATGCTCCTGTGGCAAAGGTTATAGCGGAAAACTTTAATCAGGAAGCCAGTTTTGGTCCTGATGATTTAATTCCCCCCCAAAGAGAACCACAATGGCTTGATTACCTTAAAGGCGTATACTGGGTTTTAAAAGAAGAAGGGTTTCCTTTTATCGGGTCATTAATTAATGTTAAAAGCAATATCCCCCTTGGTGCAGGCTTAAGTTCTTCAGCAGCCCTGGAAGTTGCAGTTGCTTTAGCTTTATCAAGAGCAGGAAAATATGACATTTCTTTAAAAAATTTAGCGCTTCTAAGTCAGCGCGCAGAAAATGATTTTGTGGGTGTAAAATGTGGGATTATGGATCAATTTGCCGTGGCTCTTGCTAAAAAAGACCATGCCTTATTGATAGACTGTAAAACATTAGATTACAACAACGTGCCTTTTCAGCTTGGAGATTATAAGCTGGTTATAGTGGACAGCAGGGTAAATAGATCTCTTGTTGCTTCAGCTTACAATAAAAGAAAAGAAGAATGTGAAGCGGCAGTTTCTATGATTGAAAAAATCATAAAACGTAAAGTAGCTTCGCTACGGGAAGTTAATATTGATGATATAAAAAAGGTTAAAACTTTTATGCCGCCACTTTTATACAAGCGCAGCAGGTACGTGGTTGAAGAAAATTCAAGGGTTTTAGAAGCAGTTAGCGCCCTCAAAAAAAACAATCTTAAAGATTTTGGATATTTAATGAAACGCTCTCATGCAGGACTGCGGGATTTTTATCAGGTTAGCAGCGCCGAACTGGATTACCTGGTTGATCTTGCTTCTTCCATGGAAGGGGTTATCGGCGCCAGAATGACAGGAGCAGGGTTTGGAGGCTGTATGATAATTCTTGCCAGGCAAGAAATTATAGGCAAGCTTCAATCCACAATAGATGAATCATATCAGAGAGATTTTGGTTTAAAGCCTATATTCTATATAACTGACGCAGCCGGTGGCGCTGCAGTTTCAGAAAGTGCGCCCTAAAACGGGCGAGTTGTGGTAGAATATGAGAGATAATTAACTGTCAGATCTTATGGAGGTAGGTTTATGAGTAAAATAAGTGCAGCGGAACAATATGAAATTCTTGCAGAAAATACAGCAGAAATAATTGTGGAAGAAGAGTTTAAGAAAAAGCTTGAAAAAAGTGTCGCTGAAAATAAGCCGCTACGCTGTAAGCTTGGAATTGATCCTTCAGCGCCTGATTTGCACCTGGGGCATGCGGTGGTTTTACACAAGCTCCGGCAATTTCAGGATCTGGGGCACCACATCATAATTATTCTGGGTGATTTTACGGGAATGGTTGGAGATCCTACCGGCCGTTCAGAAACCAGGAAGCAGCTTACCAGGGAAGAGGTTCTTGCAAATGCAAAAACCTACCAGGATCAAATATTTTTAATCCTTGATCCTGAAAAGACTGAAATGGTGTTTAACAGCGAATGGCTGGCAAAGCTTACCTTTGCTGATGTTATACAGCTTGCTTCAACCCTGACAGTGGCAAGAATGATGGAGAGAGAGGATTTTCAGCAGCGCTACAAAGAAAATATCGCAATCAGCATTCATGAGTTTTTCTACCCACTGATGCAGGGATACGATTCCATTGCTATCAAGGCAGATATCGAGTTTGGAGCGACAGAGCAAAAATTTAACCTGCTGATGGGTCGGCACCTGCAGCGTGAATATGGCCACGAACCGCAGGTTGCGTTTACCATGCCTATCCTGGTCGGGCTTGACGGTGTACAAAAGATGAGTAAATCCCTTGGGAATTATATAGGTATAACTGAAGAGCCGGATCAAATATATGGAAAGGCCATGTCCATAGCAGATGACTTAATGCCAGAATACTATAACCTGGCCACTGCCCTGCCACCTGCTGAAGTAAGTTCAATATTAGCTGAGATTAAAAGTGGCAAGTTGCATCCCCGTGACGCTAAAATGAGATTGGCAAGGGAAATTGTTGCCCTATATCATGGACAGCAGGCAGCGGAGAGTGCGGAGGAGCGATTTAAGCAGGTCTTTCAAAAGGGGCAGATTCCAGAAGAAATGCCAACTTTTAAATACCCTGCTCCAGCAAATATAATCGATGTCCTGGTTGGCTCAGGCCTGACCCCCAGCAAAAGTGAAGCCCGCCGGATGATTCAGCAAAACGGTGTTAAACTGGACGGTGAAACAGTAGGCTCTATAGATCTTCAATTGTCAGATAACCAGGAGCAGGTGTTACAGGTGGGCAAGCGTAAATTTGCCCGTATCAAAGTTAACTAACTTCACAGCAATAAGGCCCGCATTTTTTGCGGGCCTTAAAATTTGTGTCTTATCTGTTCAACTCAACATTTACGACTCCTTGTAACCATCCTTAATCGCTGCCACAACCTGTGGGTCCATCAGCGTGGTAACATCGCCGAGATCTCTTTTTTCTGCAATATCGCGAAGAAGGCGGCGCATTATTTTACCGCTGCGGGTTTTGGGCAGTTCGTAGGTAAAGAATATCTCTTCAGGACGGGCTATAGCGCCAATCATTTTACCCACATGTTGTTTGAGCTCTTGAACTAACTCGTCACTGCCTTCAACTCCTTCTTTTAGAGTTACAAATGCAGTAATAGCATGTCCTTTTATCTCATGTACTTTTCCGATAACTGCTGCCTCGGCCACAGATTTATGATCTACAAGGGCGCTTTCAACCTCCATTGTTCCAATCCTGTGGCCGGATACATTCAGAACGTCATCTACCCGGCCCATGATCCAGAAGTAACCGTGCTGGTCTTTCCATGCTCCATCCCCGGTAAAATAGATCCCGGGGTACTGTTTCCAGTAAGTGTTTTCATAGCGTTCGTGGTCTTCATATAGGGTACGCAGCATTGAAGGCCAGGGCGATTTAATTACCAGGAAGCCTCGTTGGCCTGGTTCAGTTGGCTTGCCCTGGTCGTCTATTACATCTGCGTCCACGCCGG
>SKWE01000251.1 GCA_007129055.1 Syntrophomonadaceae bacterium | reverse complement strand
TACGATTATGGGTTTAAGCCTTGGCTGGTTAATTGCCGGCAGTGTGGCCCTGGAGATGGTTTTTGCCCGTCCCGGTATGGGGCAGCTCCTGGTGCGCGGAATATTGATGCGTGATTACCCTGTGGTGCAGGGAATGCTGATTATCCTTGTTCTGTGTGTAATCGTGGCTAACCTGGTTGCAGATATCCTGATTGCTATGGCCAATCCACGCATCAAGTTTGACTGATCGGCCTATGCTATACCAGTAATCGGAGGTGTCTGTTTTTACGGACAAAGAAACGGATAAGAGAGAAGTAATTAGTAATAATAGCGGTGAAGAGCCGATTAAACCGGGTTTTCTGGATATAGTGGCCCTGACTATTGCCGCTTTCCAGATTCTTATACCATATTTGATCGTATTTATTCTTGCTATTTTGCTGGTGCCGGGAATTTTTTACCTGGTCTCGTTTTTAACTAACCGATAGCCCTATATATGAACTTTACAGTTATTATTTAGTATAATTATATTTCAGGGGGGTGGTAGCCCAAAGGATTGAGGAAATATAGAATTATATTGTTAATAAAAAAAGGAGGGTCTTAATGAAAAAGCTAATGAGTAGTAAATGGCTGCTGCTTTTCGTAGTAGCCCTGTCCATGGTCCTGGTGCTGGCTGCCTGTGCAACTGACGAGCCTGCTCCGGTGCCCGATGATGATGACGAAGCGGTTGAAGGTGAACCGAAAAGAGGCGGAGACCTGGTAATCGCAATGGATTGGGAACCTGATCCGGTTATCGATGTCTATAACCTGGGTTGGGGTAACCTGCCCCACGACCTTTTTGAAGGTCTACTGATCAGCGATTTTGATTTTAACCCCGGACCAGGTATTGCCGAGTCCTTCAGGTTTGAAGAAGACGGACTGGTCCAGATTTATGAAATTCGCCAGGACAGGTATTTCCATGATGGTACCAAAATTAATGCAGAGGCCGTGATGCGTCACTTTGAACTTCTAACTGACGAAGAAGTTGACTCCATGAGCCGCTGGGACTTTGCCTTTATTTCCAGCATGGAAGTGCTCGATGAATATACCCTGCAGGTTAACCTTGACAATCCTTTCCCGGCAGCTCTCTCCAACTTTTCCTGGAGCGGTGGCTGGGGCGGACTGCAGAACCCCTGGGCATGGGAAGAATACGGCCCCTGGGGCGAGAACACCTACGGTACTGAGGTTGTAGTTGGCAGTGGTCCTTTCAAGTTTGTCGAATGGATTCCCGGCGACAGGATGGTGTTGGAACGATTTGATGATTACCGCTCCACCCCGATCTTTGAAAACGAAGGTCCTGCATATCTCGATACGGTTACTTACCGGTTCATCTTCGATTCCTCAACGGCAGTTATGGAATTTGAAGTTGGGAATGTGCACATGCTTGAAACTGTACCGCCTGAATTTGTGGAGCAAGTCAGGAATATGCCCGGAGCAAATATTTATGAAGGTACCGGGTGGGAAGTTGTCTACGTTGGAATGGCCTGCGACAAGCCTCCCTTTGATGATGTTCGTGTCAGGCAGGCTTTAAACTTAGCAGTTGACCAGGTAGAACTTGCCGAAATAGTCTGGATGGGTTATGCAGAGCCGGCGTACGGCTATATTTCACCTCTCTTCGGAGATTCTTATGTTGGCGACAAAGAGACATTTGGTTATGACCCTGAAAAAGCGAGAGAACTGCTGGCAGAAGCCGGTTATCCTGACGGTTTTACAACCGAGATCATGGTTGAACCGAGAACGGACTGGATTTCTGCTGCTGAAATTATCCAGGACATGCTGGCCGAAATTGGCGTAAATGCCGAAATTCGCCAGTATGAACGTGCCGGCTACTATGATAAACTGCGCGCAGAAGAGCAGGAAATGTTTATCCGCGCCCACAGCTGGTGGGGGCTCGATATTCTGCCTTGGTATTTCCATTCCCGTAACTTCCCCTACCCGAACTATCACCGCTATGTAAACGAGGAAATGGATGCCCGTTTTGATGCAGCAGATTATGCAGACACCTATGAAGATCTGGTTGAAGGTTACAGGGCAATCCAGGTCGACCTTAACAAGGAAGCACTCTGGATTCCGCTTGTAAACACCCTTGATATCGTAGCTTATCGGGATGAAGTGCAGAACTTCAGTTTCCACCCGCACTATGGTATCAGGTACAATGTTGATGTCTGGTTGGATGAATAAAACAAAAAGGTAAACAAGAAAGGGAGGGGCGGCATGCCCGCTCCTCCCCATTATAAAAAAACTAATCTATGGTATGCGGGCTAATATCGCTAAATAATAGTGGTCTTGGCCGGCAGGCCAGGTTGTAAGAAATATGTTATACATGGCTTATTCATATCAAGAAAGATATTTAGGTGGGGTGATGGCAATTAACGATTCCTTCTGGCAAATATTTTCCAGGCGAAAAAGTGCTTATATCGGCCTTTTTATTATAGTTTCTTATGTAATTATCGCCCTTTTTGCACCCTGGATCGCCCCGCATGATTACCGGGCCCAGGACCGGACCAGTATCATGGAAGGACCATCTTCTGAATATCCCCTGGGGACGGACCGGGTTGGGCGCTGTCTTCTAAGCCGGATTATATTTGGCGCTCGCATTTCTTTAACTGTCGGCCTTGTTGCAGTTGGTATTGGTTCTTCGATAGGTCTGGTTATAGGTTCGATCAGTGGTTACATGGGCGGATGGGTAGACAGGATAGTTATGGGCCTGGTTGATATTGTCTGGTCCTTTCCTACAATGCTGCTGGCCATCGCTTTAACTGCAATTCTGCAGCCCGGGCTGCACAGTGTAATCATCGCCCTGGGACTTGTTAGCTGGCCTGAATATGCCAGGATCATTCGCAGCCAGTTTTTAGCTGTGAAACAGAAAGAATTCGTAGAAGCTGCCAGATCGGTGGGGGCATCTGATTTTAGGATTATCAGGAAGCACCTGCTGCCCAATTCGATAGCGCCGGTTATCGTAGTTGCAACACTCGGTATGGCTACTGCCGTATTGGTTGAGGCTACTTTTAGTTACCTCGGGCTGGGAGCACAGCCGCCACAGCCCAGCTGGGGCTCAATTCTTAGCATGGGCAAAGATTTCATCTATCATCAACCCCTGATGAGCATTGCGCCCGGTGTGGCGATCATGATCATGGTCTTAGGCTTTAACCTGCTCGGTGATGCTATCCGCGATGTAATGGATCCCAGGCTTAAAAAATAAACCTTAAGGCAAAGGAGATGTCCCTTTGAATATTCAGGAACAACATGTAGATAATATTGCAGAAATGTTGAAAGAAGCCGCAATAAAAATATGGGAGTTTGCAGAGCTGGGCCTTGAGGAATACAAGTCTTCCGAACTGCTGGCGGAAATATGCCGCAAGGAAGGATTCAAAGTTGAAATGGGTATTGCCGGTATGCCTACAGCTTTTGTTGCCCGCTGGCAGAGCGGCAGTCCAGTTATTGGTTACCTGGCAGAATACGATGCCCTGCCCGGGCTATCCCAGAAAATCAGTCTTGAGCAGGAACCTCTTAAAGAGGACAAGCCCGGACACGGTTGTGGCCATAATCTTTTGGGTGTTGGCGCTCTCGGCGCTGCCATTGCCCTGAAGAGAAGCCTTGAAGAATCGGGCAGCAGCGGATCGGTTTATTTCTTTGGCTGCCCTGCCGAAGAAACAATCACCGCCAAAGGCTACATGGTGCGTGACGGCTTTTTTGACGATGTTGATGCAGTTTTCGACTGGCATCCGGCTGATGTAAACATGATCAACATGCGTACCACCCTGGCCTGCGATTCCATCGAATACCACTTTAAGGGCCGTTCTGCCCATGCTGCATCTAACCCTGACTGGGGCAGGAGCGCTGTAAAAGCTGTTGAACTGATGAATGCCGGAGTTAACTATATGCGTGAGCACATCCACAGCGATGCCCGAATACACTATGTGATTACCGAAGGCGGAGGGGAGCCCAATGTTGTACCCGACAAAGGAGCAGCCTGGTATTATATCAGGTCTCCCAGGCGCAGCCAGGTAGATGCCCTGACCGAACGGGTAAACAAGTGTGCCGAAGGCGCCGCGCT
>SKWE01000137.1 GCA_007129055.1 Syntrophomonadaceae bacterium | reverse complement strand
CCAAAAATATCCGGAAAAAGACTAATCCAAATCTTGTAAAATGGGAGCAGCTACCAGAGAATATTAAAGAAAAAAATAGAACCCTGGTAAAAGAGCTTCCAAATTTTCTTGCCAAAGCGGGCTTCCAGATTTACAGAAAAAGATGATAAATTGACACTTGCTGAAAGCGGTTGTTATAATGGTTAGACCTAAACATAAAGAATCTTCTGAATTAATGGCGTTAAATATAGTTTGAAAAGGGAAAATAATAATGGATAATGAAAAAAAATTTGCTCCACATAACAGTTATAAGCCCAAGCCACTTGAAACTGCCGGGATAGAGTTACCTGAAAACCTGGAACCTCTATTAGAAAAGCTGGCAGAACATATACATGATATTTGGGCCATCAAAAGGTTTGAGGAAGGTTGGAAATACGGGCCTCTTCATAATGGTGAAGAAAAAAAGCATCCCGACCTGGTTCCGTACACTTCATTACCTGAGTCGGAGAAAGAATATGACCGGCAAACTGCACTTGAGGCAATAAAGGCGATCATTGCTTTCGGTTATAGAATTGAAAAGCTCTAGTTTTCTTTATGTTGGAGGTGTAACAGTTGAGCGGGTTAAATGATCAGGCGGCAAAAAAAACAGTCATAGTGACCGGGGATGCGGCTGTCGATTGGTTTGAAGTATCAACGCCTTCCATAGAATCGCAAAATCCGGATGGTCAGTTCAATTACAACTGGCAATCCCATCCGGGATTTAAACGTTTTGCACGGCCCGGGGGAGCTTTGCTTCTTGCACATTTTCTTAAAAAAACAGGCAAACTCAATATTATAAGCCCTTCACTTACAGATATCCAGAACTTAAGCCCCGATCAGGTAGTACAATCTTTTGCCACACTGGATAAATTTCCGTATTCAATTAGTGAAACCCAAAAAAGTGTATACAGGCTCTCTGAATGGAAAGGGCTGGCTGCTTCAGAAAATGTTAAGCCTCTTCGGGTTAATCCAGAGGTTGATTCAGTTGACCTTGTTGTTTTTGATGATGCCGGAAATGGTTTCAGGGATTGTGAAAACATATGGAGAGACTTGATCTCTATCAGGGAAGCTGCTTACATGCTTAAAATGAGCAGGCCACTGGGTGAAGGTAAACTGTGGAATGCTTTAACTGAACTGGAGAACCCCTTGATCCTGGTAATTGAGGCTGATGACCTCAGAACCATGGATGTAAAAATTAGTCGTTCCCTTTCCTGGGAGCGCACAGCCCAGGATTTTGTCTGGCAGATGTCATATAACCGCTACATTGAGTTCTTAAGAAAAGCTGATTACCTTGTGGTCAGGTTTGGTGCAGACGGGGCAATTCTTTTCAATAATACCGAAAATGGCTACCCGGCAAGGCTTTTCTTTGACCCAAAATCAGGAGAACAGGGGACAGGTATCATTTGTCCTGGAAAGATGAGCGGTGTTGGTGATGCATTTGCCACAGGCCTTATAACCGGACTGGTTGAACACGGCCATCTAGATTATCTTGGAGAGGCAGTCAGGAGAGGCGTGCTTTTTTCAAAGAAAATGTGGAAGGAAGGCTTTGGATCTAATCTTGAGGTTTTGGATTACCAGTATCAGGAATCCTTTTCTACCGGAACCGACAGCGATATCCTGATTGCAGATACAGAAATACCCAGGCCTGCCCCGGAAACAGACCAGGTATACTGGTGTATCTTAGAGGAGTTGCCAACTTTTGTAGAGTTTATAGCAACCAATTCTGTTCTGACGGGTAAGGATGAATCGTTGGAGCGTGTCCCGCTAGGGCAATTTGGCAACCTTGTTACCCTTGATCGCAGTGAAATTGAAAGTTTTAACAGTATAAAAAATCTTGTTAATGAATACTTGCAGTCTCCTTCAGTTAAAAGACCGCTATGCATTGGTGTGTTTGGCCCACCCGGTTCGGGTAAATCTTTCGGGGTTACTGAAGTTGTTAAAAGTATAGCCCCTGAAATTGTGCCTGATAAGCCCTTGGAATTTAATCTTTCGCAGTTTAATGCTCTTGAAGACCTGATTACTTCTTTTCACAAAGTGCGTGATGTTGCCCTGCAGGGAGTTGTTCCCCTGGTCTTTTTTGATGAGTTTGATTCAGAGTTCAACGGTGAAAAACTGGGCTGGCTAAAATATTTTCTTGCTCCCATGCAGGATGGACTGTTCAGGGACGGAGAAGTGCTTCATCCTTTGGGTAAATCAATTTTTATATTTGCCGGTGGCACCAGGAGTACGTTTGAGGAGTTTAGTGCCCAGGAGAACAGTCAATCTTTCAGGGATGCCAAGGGCTCTGATTTTATAAGCCGCCTGCGCGGTTTTATAAATATAAAAGGCCCGAATCCAATTGGTGGCGATATGAGGAAAGACCGTCTTTCAATGATCAGGCGGGCAACCGTTTTAAGGTTTTTGCTTCTCAAGCATGCCCCGCAGCTTTTTAAGGCGAAGAAAAAGTGTTCTATTGACAGGGGAGTTTTACATGCTTTTATCAAGGTCCCCCATTATAAACACGGGATTCGTTCAATGCAGTCGATTATTGAAATGAGCTCTTTGGCCGGGCGTAAAAGATTTGAACAGGCTGCGCTTCCATCCCCGGAACAGCTGGAACTGCATGTGAATGCTGAAGCTTTTCAGCGGATTGTTATGCGTGAAGTAATATTCAGCGCGGCACGGGAAAATATTGCCCGGGCAATTCATGAAAATTACCGTGAATCAGTGCAGGATAAAAGACCCGAGGATGAAATATCCATGCTGCCCTGGGATCAGCTGCCGGATGATCTGAAAGCATCCAACCTCGAACAGGCGGATCACATTCCGGAAAAACTGCGTCAAATTAAATGTGATTTTATTCCCATCACCGATCGTGAAATTGAAATGTTTAACTTTAAACCTGACGAGGTGGAAACCCTCTCGGAGCTGGAACATGAGAGGTTCGTTGGAGAAAAAGAAAGGCGTGGATGGAAGCAGGGAACTACCCGGTGTAATGATAAAAAAATTAGAACAGACCTGCTGCCGTGGGAAGAGTTGTCTGAGGAATTGAAAGACCTGGACAGAAATGCAGTGCAAGAAATTCCACAATTATTGGCCAGGGCCGGCCTTGAAATATACAGGCTTAACTAAGCGTCAAAGAATTGCTCCATGGAGTAATGTGGTGTTAAAATGCACTGATCAATTCTTGTACGGTTCTGACCAGGTTTATAATGCTGCCGTTAATAATAAAGAAACCCGCCGCTGTGATAGCAACAGCAAATACAGTGGTTGCAATGAGCCCTAATTTCTTTCTGTCCCGTAAAAAGGGGTATTTCACCTGCTCTTCTACTGCTATTGTTGATTCCTGTGCGGGTATGTTTTTCAGGCCCAGCATAGTTTTGATGGTTTCTGAAAGGATCTTAAGCTGTTCCCTGTTCGGCGGGTCAGAAGCTGCCAGCCAGTGCGTACCTGACAGGTAATACTGCAGGGCGCCTTGCGGAGCTGCATCATCTATTTTAAAGGGTATGACAATAGAACCAGAATCCATGGTCAATATCAGCTCGTTGGCTATTTCTTTTGAACGATTGGCATTCTCCGAAAAAATAAGGACCACTACTTCTGAATTGGCAATCGCTTCAGCTACTGCTTCAGGCTTATCCTGTTCCTCTTGCATGTCCCTGCTTGTCATCCAGCACTTAATCTCTGCTTTTTCCAGGGCAGTGTATATTTTCCCCGCCGTCTTTTCATCTTCCTCACAATGAGTTATATATACCTTGTGTTCCATGAAAGCCACTTCCTCCTAAGTAACTATTTTGATAAAAATCAGCAGTTGAGCTGTCTTGTATTCTTGCTCAAAGATTGGCAGTGCTACCGCGGCAAAGTAGATTAGACCTGGTCAGTTGCAGCAAAGGTTGCTATTGTGCCGGCTTTCTTTCACTGCCGTCAAACCGGATCATGTATTTACGGTAGCCGTCATCAACATTGTTGTAATATAGCCAGCTATCTAAAATGTGCAGGGCTACTGCACTATCATCAGCAATACGTGATTGATTACTGCCGTCAGTCTTAATTCTCCATATCCTGCCTGAGTCATCAAGATTGGTATAGAAT